>CAKUMG010001451.1 GCA_934667465.1 uncultured Actinoplanes sp.
TCAAGATGGGCCTCGCATGACACCCCCGCCCACCGACCCCACCCCCGACCGCCCGGCCCCGGGCACCACCCCGGACCGCCCCACCCCCGGCGCTGCCCCGGACCGCCCGGACGCGGCCTCCATCCCGGAGCACCCGGACCCGGCCGCCACCGCGCCGGACCGCCCGGACCCGGCCACCGCGCAGGATCGCCCGGACCCGGCCGCTGCTTCGGACCGCCCGGAATCGGCAGCCGCCTTCTCGGACCGCCCAAACCCGAGCGCTGCCCCGGACCGCCCGGCCGCGAGTGCTGCCCAGGACCGCCCGGCCGCGAGCGCTGCCCCGGACCGCTTCGACCTGGGCGCCGCGCCGGGCCACCCCGAAACCGCCGTCGAGGGGCCGGGCGGGGTAGCGGCCGCGGATCACGAGGTCTCCGAGGAGCGGGCGGCGGGCGTGCTCGGGCTGCTCATGCTCGTCGGGGCGGTCGTGGTGCTGGTCGACGCGGCCACGCTGCGGTCCTCGGACGCGGCGGTCGGGCCGGCCGCGGTGCCGACGGTGCTCGGCGTCCTGCTGGGGGTGCTCGGCGGGGCGCTGGCGTTCCGGGCGCGGCGCTCCCTGCGTACGGCGAAAATCAGACCGCGATCCTGGTGGCGCCTCGCCGCGCTGGTGGGTGCGTTGATCGCGTTCGCGGTGCTGCTGCCGGTGCTCGGCTATGTGGTGTGCTCGGCGGCGCTGTTCGTCGCGGCGGCGCTGCTGCTCGGGGCGCCGCACCCGGGGCGGATCGTGGCGACCGGCTGGACCCTGGCCGTGCTGGTGTTCGTGCTCTTCCACCATGTCGTCGGGCTGAGCCTGCCGACCGGGCCGTGGGGGTTCTGACGTGGAGTCGCTGCTGAACGGCTTCGCGGACGCGCTGACCCCGGCGAACCTGCTGTGGGCGCTGATCGGCGTGACCATCGGCACCGCGGTCGGCGTGCTGCCCGGCATCGGCCCGGCGCTGACCGTGGCGCTGCTGCTGCCGATCACGTTCCGGCTCGAGCCCGCCGCCGCGCTGATCCTGTTCGCGGGAATCTACTACGGCGGCATGTACGGCGGCTCGACCACGTCGATCCTGCTCAACACGCCCGGCGAGAGCGCCTCGGTCGCCACCGCGCTCGAGGGCAACAAGATGGCGCGCTCCGGGCGGGCCGCCGCCGCACTGGCCACGGCGGCGATCGGCAGCTTCGTCGCGGCGACCATCGGCACGATCCTGCTGACCGTGGCCGCGCCGGTCGTCGCGGACGTGGCGGTGAGCTTCGGCCCGCCCGAATATGTGGCGCTGATGGCTGTCGCGTTCGTGACGGTCAGCGCCCTGCTCGGCCCGAGCCTGCTCAAGGGGGCGGCGAGCCTGGTCATCGGCGCCACGCTCGGCCTGGTCGGCATCGACACGCTGACCGGCCAGCCGCGCCTCGACTTCGGCGTGCCCGCGCTGCTCGACGGCATCGACGTGGTGATCGTCGTGGTGGCGCTGTTCGCACTCGGCGAGACGTTCTCGCACCTGGTCGCGGGCACCGGCGCCAGCCGCGTCGAACCGGTCCGCGGCGCCGCCGTCCTCTCCCGCGCGGACTTCCGCCGCAGCTGGCCGGCCTGGCTGCGCGGCACGGCGCTCGGCTTCCCGATCGGCAGCCTGCCCGCCGGCGGCGCGGACGTGCCGACGTTCCTGAGCTACAGCCTGGAGAAGCGGCTCTCGAAGCACCGGCACGAGTTCGGCCATGGCGCCATCGAGGGCGTCGCCGGGCCCGAGGCGGCCAACAACGCGGCGGCCGCGGGCGTGCTCGTGCCGCTGCTCACCATCGGCCTGCCCACCTCCGCCACGGCCGCGGTGATCCTCACGGC
>CAKUMG010001452.1 GCA_934667465.1 uncultured Actinoplanes sp.
AGTGCGCCTGCCGCCCGTCCGCCTTGGGCCGCAGCACCCGGCCGAGGCGCTGGGCCTCCTCCTGGCGCGAGCCGAACGTGCCCGACACCTGGATCGCCACGGCCGCCTCGGGCAGGTCGATGCTGAAGTTGCCGACCTTCGAGATGACCAGGGTGCGGAGCTTGCCCGAGCGGAACTCGTCGAAGAGCCGCTCGCGCTCCTTGTTGGTGGTGGAGCCCTGCACGATGGGCGCGTCGAGGTATTCGCCGAGCTCGTGGAGCTGGTCGATGTAGCCGCCGATCACCAGCACCTGCTCCTCGGGGTGCCGCTCGACCAGCGCGCGGACCACGGGCAGCTTGGTGCGGGCGGTCGCGGCGACGCGGTAACGCTCCTCCGCCTCGGTCACGGCGTAGGCCATGCGCTCGGCGTCGGTCAGGGTCACCCGCACCTCGGTGCACTGGGCGGGCGCGATCCAGCCCTGCGCCTCGATGTCCTTCCAGGGCGCGTCGTAGCGCTTGGGGCCGATGAGGGAGAAGACGTCGCCTTCGCGCCCGTCCTCCCGTACGAGAGTGGCAGTCAGACCCAACCGGCGGCGGGCCTGCAGATCCGCGGTGAAACGGAAGATCGGCGCCGGGAGCAGGTGCACCTCGTCATAGATGACCAGGCCCCAGTCCTTGGCGCCGAACAGGTCGAGGTGGGTGAACGCGCCGCCGCGTCGCGAGGTCAGCACCTGGTAGGTGGCGATGGTGACCGCGCGGATCTCCTTGCGCTCGCCGGAGTACTCGCCGATCTCGTCCTCGGTGAGCGAGGTGCGGGCGATCAGCTCGCGCTTCCACTGCCGGCCGGCCACCGTGTTGGTGACCAGGATCAGCGTCGTGGCCTGGGCGGTCGCCATCGCGGCGGCACCGACCAGGGTCTTGCCGGCGCCGCAGGGGAGCACGACCACGCCCGAGCCGCCCGCCCAGAAGCCGTCGACCGCCTCCTGCTGGTAGGACCGCAGCGTCCAGCCGTCCTCGGCCAGCGCGATCGGGTGCGCCTCGCCGTCGACGTAGCCGGCCAGGTCCTCGGCGGGCCAGCCGAGCTTGAGCAGCGCCTGCTTGAGCCGGCCGCGCTCCGACGGGTGCACCACGATCGTCTCGTCGTCGATCCTGGCGCCGAGCATCCCCGCGAGCTTCTTGCTCTTGGCGACCTCGACCAGCACGATCTTGTCGAGCCCACGCAGGACCAGCCCGTGCGTCGGGTCGTTGGCGAGCTGCAGGCGCCCGTAGCGGTCCATCGTCTCGGCGACGTCGACCAGCAGGGCGTGCGGCACCGGGTAGCGGGAGAACTTGATCAGCGAGTCCACGACACCCTCGGCGTCGTGGCCCGCGGCGCGCGCGTTCCACAGCCCGAGCGGGGTCAGCCGGTAGGTGTGCACGTGCTCCGGCGAGCGCTCCAGCTCGGCGAACGGCGCGATGGCCATGCGGCACGCCTGCGCGTCCGGGTGGTCGACTTCCAGCAACAAGGTCTTGTCGGACTGCACGATCAGAGGTCCGCCGCTCACCGTTCCGCCGCTCACCAAGGAGCCCCTTCCACAGAGATGACCCTCCAGTGTTGCACGCCTCCGGCGGACCCCGGGGGCGTCATTCCTCCAGCACAGCCGCCGTCACGCGGTGCAGGGCGAAGGTGTGCAGAGTCTCCGTACGCTCGTCCTCCGCCCGCAGGTAGCCTGCGCTCAGCGACACCGGCCGGACCAGCCGGGACAGCGTGGCGCCGTGCGCGTCCACGTAGCCGACCCACACCCGGGCCTTGTCGCGCACGGCCTGCTGGAGCACGGCCATCGCCTGCGTGTGCGCCTGCACGGAGGTGAGCCCCGGCACACTCTGCCCG
>CAKUMG010001453.1 GCA_934667465.1 uncultured Actinoplanes sp.
GTTCTCACCACCGGTACGGGTTCCGGCAAGTCCCTGTCATACATCGTGCCGATCGTCGACCAAGTGCTGCGGTCACGCGCGGAGGCCGGCCCGCAGACGCGCGGCCGGGTGCGGGCGATCGTTGTCTATCCGATGAACGCCCTGGCGAACAGCCAGGTCCAAGAACTCGACAAGTACCTGCGCAACGGCTACGGGAACGGCAACGAACCGGTCACCTATGCGCGGTACACCGGTCAGGAATCCGAGCACGCCAAGAAGACGATTCGAGATGACCCGCCGGACATCCTTCTGACCAACTACGTGATGCTGGAACTCATGCTCACCCGGCCGGACGAGCGGCGTTCACTGATCAGGATGGCGCGCGGGCTGGAGTTCCTGGTCTTCGACGAGCTGCACACCTACCGAGGCCGGCAGGGCGCCGACGTGGCCCTGTTGATCCGCCGCGTCCGACAGGCGTGTGCGGCCGAGCAGCTGCAGTGCATCGGCACCTCCGCGACCATGTCGAGCGAGGGCACGGCCGACATGCAGCGGCGGGTCGTCGCCGGGGTAGCGACAGACCTTTTCGGCACATCAATCGCTCCGGAACATGTCATCGGCGAGACCCTGGTACGAGCAACCGGCGAGACCCCCGAGGCGGTGCCGGCTGGCCGTCTGCGGGCGCCCGGTGCTCCGCGGGCGTACGCGGATCTGGCCGCGGACCCGCTGGCTCGCTGGATCGAGACTCGTTTCGGCTTGACTGACGATACGAAGAAACGTCAACCACCAGCGCGGGTCGCCGACGCGGCGAAGGACCTCGCGGTGGCGAGCGGTGTTCCGGAGTCAACGTGCGTTACGGCGATTCAGCAGACCCTGCAAGCAGGAGCGCAGGCCCGAAGCCCGAAAGACGATCGGCCGCTGTTCGCCTTCCGGCTGCACCAGTTTCTCTCCAAAGGCGACACTGTCTACGTCACCCTGGAAGACGAGATGGTTCGCCATCTGACCAGGGAGTACCAGCTGGTCCAGCCGGGCTCGGGTGGCAAGGTCCTGCTACCGCTGGCTTTTTGCCGCGAGTGTGGCCAGGAGTACCTGACGGTGTGGCGTACCGAGGAGGCTGACCGGGTGGTCTATGAACCACGCCGGGACACGAACGCGACCGGCGGCCGCACCGGCGACGGCTACCTGTACATCGACAGAGAACGCGGCTGGCCGGCGACGGCGACGGACGCCATAAGGGACCGTCGTCTTCCGGACTCGTGGCTGGAGACCGATAAGTCGGGTCTGGAGACGGTGCGTGACAGCTATCTGCCTCGCCTTCCTCGACCGATCACGGTGGACCCGTACGGCGTGGAGGGACGGGGCGACCTACACGCCGCGTTCATCCCGGCGCCGTTCCTGTTCTGCCCGCAGTGCGGAGTCAGTTACGAGCAGGTTCGTGGCAAGGACTTTGCCAAGCTGGCGACGCTGGACCAGGAGGGCCGTTCCTCGGCCACCTCGGTGATCTCCGCGTCCGTGGTCCGCTCGCTGCGAGCCTTGGCGCCGGAGGCACTTGACGCTCGCGCGCGTAAGCTGCTTGCCTTCGTTGACAACCGACAGGACGCCTCGCTTCAGGCCGGCCACTTCAACGACTTCGTTCAGGTCACCCAGCTGCGTGGGGCCCTCTACCAGGCAGCGCTCGCCGCAGGCCCCGACGGGCTGCAGCACGAGAACCTCGCCGAGCAGGTCACCAAGGCGATGGCCCTGGCGCCGGCGGACTTCTCCCGCGGTGACGGGCTCGCACCCAGCCTGGCCAGAGCCGCGGAGCGCACACTGCGGGACGTTGTGGCATTTCGCGCCTACCTCGACCTGGAGCGCGGCTGGCGGGTGACAA
>CAKUMG010001454.1 GCA_934667465.1 uncultured Actinoplanes sp.
AGCAGGCAGTCGAGGACCTTCGCGGCCTCCTCCGCGCGGCGGGTGGAGGGATCGTCGGGGCCGGCGCAGGAGAGGACCAGCATGGTCACCGAGTCGCCGGACGCCCGGTGGGCGGCCAGGCTGCCGGCGCAGGCCAGCTCGAGATCGCCGGGGTACGCCCCCACGGCCAGCACACTGCGGGTCATGATGCCCTCCGTCCGTGCAAGCGCGGCCGCCGGGCGAGAACGGCCCCGCCCAGCACCAGCAGACTCAGCGACAGCGCGCCCACCTGGCCGCCGCCCAGCGCGGTGAGCGCGGCGACCGACGCGGCGGCACCGGCGGCACCCGCGCCGGTGAGCAGGGCGCGCCCGGCCCGCGACGAGAAGACGCGACGCATGGCTGATACCTCCGCAGACGTGCTCGAGGCCGCTCCTTCGGCGGCGACGCTGAGTGTCCATCGGTCGGCCGGCCCTCCGGTTGAGAATTGTTGACCCGCTGCGGCACCGTGGTGGTCATGGACCTCACCGACACCGGCACCACCGTCGACGTCATCGCCGGCATCGCGCTCGCCGTGGGCGTGCTCGGCGTGCTGATCCCGGTGCTGCCGGGCCTGGTGCTCTGCTGGGCGGCGGTGCTCTTCTGGGCGCTGCTGGGCGACGCGGGTGGCGGGCGCTGGATCGTGCTGGCCCTGGTCACGCTCGTCGCCGTCGCGGGCACGGTGGTGAAGTACCTGTGGCCCGGCCGCCGGCTCAAGGACACCGGCGTGCCGACGTCGTCGCTGGTGGTCGGAGGGGTGCTGGGTCTGGTCGGCTTCTTCGTGATCCCGCTCGCCGGCCTGGTGATCGGCTTCGTGCTCGGGATCTACCTGGCCGAGAGCCGCCGCCTCGGCGCGGGCCGGGGCTGGCCGTCGACCCGGGGTGCGCTCACCGCCGTCGGCCTCTCGCTGCTCGTCGAGCTGGCCGCCGCCCTGGGCATCGCGGTCCTCTGGGTCTTCGGCCTCGCCGCCGCCTGACCCTCCACCACTGACCGCCCGCTTCCGCCGAGCCGGGTGCCGCTACCGGGTCGGGTGCCCCCGCCGAGCCGGGTGCCGCTGCCGGGTCGGGTGCCGTCGCCGGGCCGGGTGCCGTCGCCGGGCCGCGCGTTGCGCCTGAGACGGGCGCGGCTGCCCCGGCCGGGCACCGCAGCGCCCGGTCCAGGCGGCGGAGGGCGAGGCGGGTCAGTAGAACGCTTCGGGGCGCCGCCGGGACCGGGCGCGGATCCGCTTGCGGCGGCGCTGGGTGAGCAGGAGCAGCAGGGGCGTGGCCGCCAGCACGACCGCCACCGTGGCGGCGACGGCCAGGGTCGAGACGCTGTTGCCCGACGCCGGCCGGGCCGCCTGCGGTGCGGGCTTCGACTCGGGGGCCGCGGGCGGGGGAGCGACGCTCGCCCCGGAGGCCGTACCCGTGTCGTCGGCGCCGTCCGGCTCGACCAGCTTGCCCACCGAGGCGTCCTCGGGCAGCGAGAACCCCCAGTCCAGCAATGCGGCGCTCTGTTCCCAGCCGCGCAGCGGGATCGACTCGGCGCCCAGCACGGTGGCGACCAGGCGCCGCCCGTCGCGCTCCGCGGCGCCCACGAACGAGTGGCGGGCGAGGTCGGTGAACCCGGACTTGCCGCCGATCGCCCCGTCGTAGTTCCCGACCAGGCGGTTCTCGTTCTGGATCTGGAAGCCGCCCTTCTTGAGATGCTTCTGGGCGGGGATCCGGGCGTTCTGGGTGAGCTGGTACTTGCGGAAGTCAGCGTTGTCGAAACAGGCCCGGGCGATCAGGGCGAGGTCGTACGCGCTGGTGAACTGGCCCGGGCCGTCCAGGCCGGACGGGGTCACGGCG
>CAKUMG010001455.1 GCA_934667465.1 uncultured Actinoplanes sp.
ACGTTGCACATCGGAGTGCCGCGCGAGACCCGCCCCCGCGAGACCCGGGTGGCTGCGACCCCGACGACGGTGACCCGTCCGGCGAGCTGCGGCTGTGGGTCCGCGACGAGCGCAACTGGTCTGCCGGGCGCGACGGCGCCCCCGGCCGGTAGCAGGGAAGATGGCACCCGCGCGACCTCTGCCAGGGTGTCGTCGGCCGCGCCGTGCAGCTCGGCCTGGATGGCGGCGAGCGTGTGCCCCTGTGCTTGACGCCGCTTGACAGCGACGATCTGCAGCAGGTGCCGCGGCCCGTAGAGCGCGTGCCGGCCGCGCATCGCGGCGGGCCGGTCGACCAGACCGGTCGTCGTGTACCACCGGACGGACCTGCGGTCGGGCACGTCACGGACCCGGCCGTTGGGCGCGCCCGGATAGCCGGCCGCCAACGCGAGGCGTACCCGATCCAGAAGCTCCTCCATCGTCCACACGCCCACCACTCTGACACTGTCACGGTGACAGTGTCAACGTTGTGGACAACTCAGGGCGCCGACCTGGCCGGCGTCGCCTCGTTCCACGGCGGCCTGATCGCCCACGACCCGAGCGACGCCAAGCAGATCAAGGCGCCGCTGCTCATCCTGACCGGCGCCGCCGACCCCGTCGTCCCCGACGAGGCCGTGCTCGCGTTCACCGACGAGCTGCGCGCCGCCGACGCCGACTTCGAGATCGTGTCCTATTCGGGGGCGCCGCACGCGTTCACGCTGCCCGGCATCCCGCCCTACCGCCCGAAGGCCGACGCCCGCAGCTGGCAGCGGCTCACCGGCTTCCTCGAGGAGGTCTTCGCCACCGAGTGACGGTGAGGCCGGGCGAGAGCAGGTCAGGAGTCGTGGTCGCCGATGCCGGTGGGCGATTCGGTGCGGCCGCCGCCGGGCTGCACGAAACCGTTGACGGTGAGCACGTAAGGCGCGTACTGGTCGACCTGCTCGGTCGGCTCGTCGTGGGCGACGATCGCGACCACCTTCGGATAGCCGCGCAACTGCGCCCACCCCGAGACGGGCACCTGCTTCGCCCGGCGCCCCGCCGCGTCCAGCCCGACGAGCCGGACGTGCCACCCGTGCACGGCCGGCGGCACGATCTGCGACGGGGTGCGGAGACCCGCCACGCTGGAGCCGTCGCTGACCGTGCGCCCGCCGACCGCGACGTCGTCGACGTACCAGCCGCCCCGGTCGACGGCCGTGTCGGTGACGTAGCGGAAACCGATCAGTGCGCTGCGTCCCGCGTACGGGGAGAGGTCGTAGGTCCTGGTCTCGAACTCGACGACGTCGCCGGTCAGACCGGGTCCGAGCGGCCCGTCGGTGGTCCGGTCGCCGGGCAGGATGTCGTACGTGCGGCCGCCGTCGACGGAAATGATCACGTAGCCGAAGTCGTAGCCCTCCTCGGCGCCGTGCCTGGTGCGGAACGTCAGCGCGGGCGTCCCGGCCGGGACGTCGACCGGGAGCACCGCCGCGGCGTCCCGGTTGTGGCCGCGGCCGGAGAACAGCGCGCCGTCGACGGCCGACCAGGTCAGCGGGCGCGGCGGGAGCGTCGGCGCGCCGGTGAAACGTACGGATCGCAGCTCGGAGCCCGGCAGCCAGCGGCCCGCGGCGTCGCGCAGGCGCACGTAGTCGGCGCCGTTGGGTGCAGCCCCGGCCCGGTCGTAGGCGGCCGGATTGTCCAGGTTGACCGTGGCGCGCAGGCTCGCCGCGATCACCTTGTCGCGCCGGATGCCCTCGATCGTGCCGCCCGGCTCGCCGACCACCTTGTCGACGAGGTTCATGGTGTGGAAGTCGTGCAGCACGTCCTCGACGGCCGCCTCGTCACCGAGCGCCGC
>CAKUMG010001456.1 GCA_934667465.1 uncultured Actinoplanes sp.
TGCGCCAGGAGGAGCCGGACGGCGACCGGCGCCGGGTGCCCGCCGAGTGGGTCGAGCACATCCACACCAGCGGCCGTCACCTGCTCGGACTGATCAACGACATCCTCGACCTGGCCAAAGTCGAGGCGGGCCGGCTGGAGCTGCGCCTCGCGCCGCTGCGCCTGGACGCCGCGGTCCAGGAGCTGCTCACCGGCCTCTCCCCGCTAATCACCACGAAGGGCCTGACCGTCGTCCCGCGGCTGGCGCCGGCCACCGCGACCGCGGACCGCGTCCGGTTCCGGCAGATCGTCGAGAACCTGCTCTCCAACGCGATCAAGTTCACCCCGGAGAACGGCCGGATCACCGTCGTCACGGCGGCCACCGGCGACACCGTGACGGTCACCGTCGCCGACACCGGCGTCGGCATCGCCCCGGCCGACCAGGAGCGCGTCTTCGAGGAGTTCCAGCAGGTCGGCGATCCGGACCGGCAGCGCGCGGGCACGGGCCTGGGGCTGGCGCTCACCCGCCGCCTGGTGCACGCCCACGAGGGCGAGATCTCGCTGGTCTCGGCGCCGGGTCAGGGCAGTTCCTTCACCGTACGGCTGCCCGCCGCGCCCGTGGTCGAGTCGACGACCACGCCGACGCGGCCCGGCGAGGGCGCCCGCGTGCTGCTGATCGAGGACGACCCCCAGGGCGCGGAGCTGCTGCGCACCCAGCTGGAGCACGCCGGCTACCACGTCGATGTGGCCGGCAGCGGCGAGGCCGGGCTCACCGCCGCAGGCGCCCACCCGCCCGACGCGATCGTGCTCGACGTGGCGTTGCCCGGCATCGACGGCTTCGAGGTGATCCGGCGGCTCAAGGCCGACGAGCGGCTCGCCGACATCCCGGTGTTCTTCGCCACCATCATCGACGAGCGCCAGGCCGGGCTCGCCCTGGGCGCCAGCGACTACTTCGTCAAGCCGGTCGACCAGGCGGCCCTGCTCGGCGCGCTGGCCCGCTCAGTCGCCGCCCGCCCCACGCCGCGCGTGCTGGTCGTCGATCACGACGACCAGGTCCGCCGGGCGATCGAGGAGGGCCTGCGCGCGGGCGGCGCCGACGTCGTCGCGGTGGCCGACGGCCGCGACGGGCTCGCCCGCAGCCGCGAGGGCCAGTTCGACCTCATCGTCTGCGACATGCAGTCCCCGTCGGTGGACGGCTTCAGCATGCTCGCGGCGCTCGAGTCCGACCCCGCCACCCGGCACACGCCGGTGCTCGGCCTCACCCCCGTGCTCGGCCTCACCCCCACGGCCTCGCTTGTCGCCACGGCGATGGCGGGCGGCGTGGTCGCCAACGCGATGGCCGGTGGCGCCGGCTCCGAGAAACTCGCCCCGCTGCTCGGCCGGCGCGGCGACCAGGACGACGCACCCGAGGAGACCCCGTGACCGCTGACCATCCGCGCATCCTCCTGGTCGAGGACGAGGAGCTGAACCGCACGCTGGTCAAGGCGGTCCTCGCCCGGGCCGACGTGGCGGCCGTGCGCGACGCCGAGATCCTCGACGCCGGGAGTCTGGCCGCGGCACGCACCCAGCTCGGCGCGCACGACATCGACCTGGTCCTGCTGGACATGAACCTGCCGGACGGCAACGGGCTCACGCTCGCGGGCGAACTGGCCACGGGCAAGCTCGCCGGCGACCGGCGCCGGCCGTCGGTGGTCGCGGTGACGGCGAGCGTGCTGCCGCAGGACCGCACGGCGGCGGTCGAGGCGGGCTGCGACGGGTTCCTCGACAAGCCATACGCGGCGGCCGACCTGGTCGGCGTCGTCGCGGAGTACCTCGGGAAGCGCTGACCCGCCGCGCCACTTCGCCAGGCTGGAGGGCCGCGAGC
>CAKUMG010001457.1 GCA_934667465.1 uncultured Actinoplanes sp.
GCTGGCCCGGATGCTCTCCGGCCTGGCCGACAGCGACACCGGCCAGGCCCACGCCCGGGAACTCCTCGCCGTCGCCGCGGAGGCGCGCGGGTGAACGGTGCGCGCCCGGACGCGTGATCCGGCTTTGCACGACCGATCCCCGGGTAGGGAGGAGCGGTGACCTGCTTCTCCTCGGCCGACGAGTCGGCTCATTACGGCTTCTCCGTGTGCATGCTGCTCGATCAGTACCGCGACCAGCTCGGCTGGGAGCGCGACGGCGTGGTGGAGCTGGGCAGCGGTGACGCCACCGCCATCTCCGACGTCGTGTCGAGCCTCCCCGGGCTCCGGGTGCAGGGCTTCGACATCAGCGAGCCCTCGGTCGAGAAGGCCCGCGAGAACATCCGCGCCCGCGGCGTCGCCGACCGCTACACCGTCGAGCTCGGCGACTTCTTCGACCGGGCCGACTCCACCGGTGGCCCGCAGGTCACCACGGTGATCTCCAACCCGCCCTACATCCCCGCGCCCGACCGCGACATCCTCATGCCCGAGCTGTGGGGCGGGGAGCGCGGCAACGACCTGACGCTGCAGCTGCTCAAGGCCGGCTACGACCACGTGGTCACCGCGGTCGCGAGCTACGCCGACCCGGTCACGACCGTGGCCACCGCCACCGACCTCGGCGACTACTTCCGCCAGCCGATGCCGCGGGTCCGGCCCCTGCTCGCGGAGATGGTCGCGGACGGGACGCTGCTGGAGGTGGCCGTCGAGGGCTGGGACGCGCCGGCCCCGCAGCTGACCCCCGAGGAGCTCGCCGACCGCCGCCGCCGCGCCGGGGAGCTGGCTTCGGAATACCGCAGCGAGTTCCTGTAAAGATGCCATCGCCGCCCGCCGCCGAGGTGCCCTCGGTGTGCGGGCGCGGCGGACGGTGCTGGATCATCGACGGCATGGCTGTGCTGGTGGAGATCCATTTTCCGATGACCGCCGACGACGAGTGGATCGACGACGTCGGTGACTTCATGATCGACCTGGAGGAGGAGCTCGGCATCGAGGAGTTCGACGACGGTGAGGAGTCCGGCGACTCCTACATCTTCTTCCTCGCCGGTGCGAACGAGCGGAAGCTGCTGGCGGCCGCCTCACGGGTGGCGACCCGCGAGGGTGTGCCCGCCGGCGCGTTCGCCATGGTGACCGACACCAACGCGCCGCGCCTCGGCATGGGGCGCCGGGTGGCCCTGCCGGTCCGGTGACCCGGCCGTACCCCGCCCCCCGCCGGGGCTGACCCCCGTTCTTGCCGGGCCCGGCTCGGGTGACGGGATCAGCCGCACGGGCTGTCGGTCAGGACGTTACCGGCCGCCGATCGGGCCGGTGAGGGGTGAACGACCCTCAAATGCGAGGCCCCTTACATAGATCGACTACCCTGGTCGCCGTGGGGGGTCCGGCCGTGCAGAGCGTTCGTGTCACCGGGCCGGTGGAGACCTCGGTCCTGGCCGCCGCGTCCCGGCTCGCCGTCGCCTCCCGGGTGCTCGTCGTCGTCGCCTGCACCGTCCTGCTGCTGCTCGGCGGCACGACGGCGGCCTCCGCGACGGTCGTCGCCGCGGTCCTGGCCTGGCAGGCCGCGTTCGTCCTGGCCGCCCGGTGGCCGCGGGCCCGCACGGCCGTCGACGGTGTCCTGCTCGTCGCCGTCTCCGTGCTGCTGCCGTGGCTCGACCCGCCGCACGGCCACCTCGCGTTCGACGACTGGATGCGCCCCGTGACCAGCATGTGCGTCGCCGGGGCGCAGATCTACACCCGCCCCGCCGCCGGAGCCGCCTACGCGATCGCCGCCTCGGCCGCCATGGCGGTGGGATCGGCCGTGACCCCGATCGCCGA
>CAKUMG010001458.1 GCA_934667465.1 uncultured Actinoplanes sp.
TCGGCGCGTGACGGTCTACGGGCGGAAGTGGAACTTCCGGCGGCACGAGCCGGTCTATCCGATCTCCGCCTCGGCGGCCGCCGCCCGGGACGCGCGCGGCGATCACTACGCGATCGCGCTGCCGGGCCCGGCGTACCCCGGCGCGGTCCTGGAGATCTCCTGGCGGCAGGATCACGCCGGCGTCTGGTTCCTGGACGACCGGGGCCGGCAGACGCTGCTGTACGAGTTTCGCCGGATCGACGACCGCCTGTTCCTGCACTCCATGACGGAGTGGGGCTACGGCGACGGCGACAGCGCCACCCGGGTCGCCGAACGGCGGTTCCGCGAGGACGGCCAGGTGCGCCGGATCGTCACCGACGACGACGCGCCGGAGCACGTCACCGAGGACGGGTGGGAGGCGGACGTCTCCGCGCACTGGGAGCCGGTGCCGCGGTTCGGTGAATGGGCGTCGCTGGCCCGCCGGGACCGCGCCTGATCGTCCCTCCGGGTGGACTTGCCGCGTTCTCCCCTCCTCCCGCCGGTCACGGTGCCAGTCTGGCCCGGCACAGTCATGCGAGCGGGGGTCGATCATGGATCGCAGGAGTCTTCTGACCGGAGTGGCCGCGGCCGGCCTGGTGATCGGGCTGCCCGGCCCGGCCTCGGCCGCACCGGCCCGGCCGGTGCTGGAGTACGGGTACGCCGGCGGCTTCGTCCCGCCCGGCTTCGATGCGCTGCGCGCGCCGGTGCTGGTCGTCTACCGGGACGGCACCGCGATCGCGGACGCGGCCCGCCGGTGGTGGCTGCGGGACACGAACCGGCTGGTCCGGCAGGCCGTCGCGGTGATCCGTGACCCGGCGAACGGCAAGGCCACGCTCGACCCGGACGATCCGCAGATCGCCGACGCGCCGGACACCTACTTCCAGGCCGGCGGGCGGCGGCTCAGCGCCTACGCGCTGGACACCTACCGCGAGTACCGCGCCTACCCGGCCGCGACGTACGCGCTCTACGACGCGCTGGAGAAGGCCGCCACCGCCGTACGGATGCACGGCGACCACTACCACCCGGCCGCGATCAAGCTGGTCGCGGTCTCGCTGGACACCGCCGAGGGGGAGATCCGCCCCTGGCCGCGCCACGTCACGCCGCCGTCGTTCGCCAGCCCGGACCACTGGCAGTCCGTCACCCACCTGCGCGGTCCGGCCGCCCGCGCCGCGATCCGCGCGCTCCCGCACGACGACCCGGCCGACTGGCCCGTCTACCGCCTCCCCACCGGCCGCCTGATCACCGCCTCCTGGCGCCACCTCCTCCCGCACGAGCACACCGCCTGACGCCCGGAGCCGCGGCACTCAGGACCGGGGCGGTGGCGCCGATGAAGGGGGCGTGGGGACGAAGCGTGGCTGGCTGTGGTGGCCGGTGTGCGGGGTGCTCGCCTGTCTGCTCTACGTCGGGCTGCCGGACGGGCGGCTGTCGGCCGTGCTGTCCGCGACGGTCGGCTTCGCGGCGGTGGTGCTGCTGATCGCGGGTGTGCGGCGGAAGGCGGCGGCGCACCGGGGGCCGTGGTGGATCTTCGTGGCCGGGCTGGTGGCGTGGGTGGCCGGGGACGAGCTGTACGCCTACGACGCGATCGTCGGCGGCACGCATCCGTACCCGTCGTGGGCGGACGCGGCGTACCTCAGCGCGTACCCCCTGTTCGTGGTGGCGATCTTCCGGCTGACTCGGGAGCAACGGCTGCGCGAGCTGGCCGCCGTGATCGACACCGCCATGATCGCCACCGGGCTCGGGCTGGTCTCGACCGCCCGGTGGGCGAAGGCGCGGCGGGCGTCGGGTTCGGGCTGGCGTCCCAGTACGGCGGGGAAGACGACGT
>CAKUMG010001459.1 GCA_934667465.1 uncultured Actinoplanes sp.
TCGCCGAGCGGCACGCCTCGGGCCAGCCGATCCTCGTCGGCACGGTCTCCGTGGAGAACTCCGAGATCCTGTCGCAGCTGCTGCGCCGCCGCGGCATCGCGCACAGCGTCCTCAACGCGAAGTTCCACGCCCAGGAGGCGACGATCATCGCCCAGGCCGGGCGCAAGGGCGGCGTCACGGTGGCCACCAACATGGCCGGTCGTGGCACCGACATCCTGCTCGGCGGCAACCCCGAGTTCCTCGCGGCCTCGGAGCTGGCCCAGCGCGGCCTCGACCCGGTCGAGAGCCCCGAGGAATACGCGAAGGCGCTCGAAGAGGTCCTGCCCACGTGGAAGGAAGCGTGCGAGGCCGAGGCCGCCGAGGTGACGGCGGCCGGCGGGCTCTACGTCCTCGGCACCGAGCGGCACGACTCCCGGCGCATCGACAACCAGCTCCGCGGCCGCTCCGGCCGTCAGGGTGACCCGGGCGAGTCCCGGTTCTACCTGTCGCTGCAGGACGACCTCATGAAGCGCTTCCGCGCCGGCGCGGTCGAGGCGGTCATGGACCGCTTCAACATCCCGGAGGACGTCCCCATCGAGTCGAAGATGGTGACCCGCCAGATCCGCAGCGCCCAGACGCAGATCGAGGCGCAGAACGCCGAGATCCGCAAGAACGTCCTCAAGTACGACGAGGTGCTCAACAAGCAGCGCCAGGTCATCTACGCCGAGCGCAAGCGCGTGCTCGACGGCGAGGACATGCACGACCAGGCGCAGCACATGATCCGCGACGTGATCACCGACTACGTCACGTCCGCGACCTCCGAGGGCTACGCCGAGGACTGGGACCTCGAGCAACTCTGGACCAACCTGCGGCGCATCTACCCGGTGTCCTTCACGATCGAGAACGCGATCGAGGAGAGCGGCGGCGAGCCCAGCGGCATCGACCAGGACTACCTGCTCGAGAAGTTCCGGGCCGACGCCGAGGCCGCCTACCAGGCCCGCGAGGACGAGCTGGGCGAGGAGGCGGTCCGCGAGCTGGAGCGCCAGGTCCTGCTCGCCGTCATCGACCGCAAGTGGCGCGAGCACCTCTACGAGATGGACTACCTGCAGGAGGGCATCAGCCTGCGGGCCTACGCGCAGCGCGACCCGGTGGTCGAGTACCAGCGCGAGGGCTTCGACATGTTCAACCAGATGATGGAGGGCATCAAGGAGGAGGCGGCCGGCTTCCTCTTCAACCTGGAGGTCCAGGTCGAGGAGGCCCCCACGGTCACTGTCGACCCGACGCAGGCCGTCCCGATGCCCAAGGCCACCGAGGACGAGCCGGAGAAGAGCGTCGAGGTACGCGCCAAGGGGCTCGGCGCCAGCGCCCAGCGCCCGCAGGCCCTCCAGTACACCTCGCCCACCATCGACGGCGAGGCCGGCGCGGGCGCCCCGCAGATTCAGCAGGCCCCGCAGAACGCCCCGGCCCTCGGCCTCGGCGGTTCCCCGGTCGTCCCGGCGAGCCCGGCCCACAGCGGCGCCCACCGCGCCGGATCCTCGGGCCAGGCCGAGGCCAGCAACGGCCCGTCGCGCAACGCGCCGTGCTACTGCGGCTCGGGCAAGAAGTACAAGCGCTGCCACGGCGCGCCGGGCGCGGTCTGACCGCCCCCACCCCGCACGATCCGGCCCCCATGGCACCGCGCCGCGGGGGCCGGCCCCGTTCCCGCCCGCTTCCGGGTCTCCTTCCGAGCACTCTTATCCGGTTGACCGCCCCGGCACGATGACGAGGTGCGTGCCTTCGAGGACCTCGTCGACGAGGCCGCCCGGGTCGACGTGTCCGGGTGGGACTTCGGCTGGCTGGCCGGCCGGTCGACCGAGCAG
>CAKUMG010001460.1 GCA_934667465.1 uncultured Actinoplanes sp.
CTGCGGGAGCTCGAGGAGCGCCGCGCCGCCGTGCTCGAGTCGATCCGGTCCCAGGGCAAGCTCGACGACGCCCTCGAGGCGCAGATCCTCGCCGCGGAGTCGAAGGCCCGCCTGGAGGACATCTACCTGCCCTACAAGCCCAAGCGCCGCACCCGCGCGCAGATCGCCCGCGAGGCCGGCCTCGAGCCGCTCGCCGACCTGCTGCTCGGCGACCCGGGCAAGGACCCGAAGACCGAGGCCGCCGCGTTCGCCGACGCCGGCAAGGGCGTGGCCGACGCCGCCGCCGCGCTCGAGGGCGCCCGGGCGATCCTCATCGAGCGGTTCGCCGAGGACGCCGACCTGATCGGCCAGCTGCGCGAGCGCATGTGGACCCGCGGCCGCCTGGTGGCCAAGGTCCGCGACGGCAAGGAGACCGACGGCGCCAAGTTCTCCGACTACTTCGACTTCGCCGAGCCCTACACGAAGCTCCCCTCGCACCGCATCCTCGCCATGTTCCGCGGCGAGAAGGAGGAGGTGCTCGACCTGACGATGGAGCCGACCGCCGACGAGGCCGACGCCCCGTCGTTCGAGGCCGCCATCGCGGGCCGCAACGGCATCACCGACCAGGGCCGCCCCGGCGACCGCTGGCTCGCCGACACCGTGCGCTGGGCCTGGCGCACCCGGATCCTCATCCACCTCGGCGCCGACCTGCGGGTCCGGCTGTGGCAGGCGGCCGAGGAGGAGGCGGTCCGGGTCTTCGCGGCCAACCTGCGCGACCTGCTGCTCGCCGCGCCCGCCGGCTCGCGCACGACGATGGGTCTCGACCCCGGCTTCCGTACGGGGGTCAAGGTCGCCGTGGTCGACTCGACCGGCAAGTGCGTGGCGACCTCCACGATCTATCCGCACGTCCCGCAGAACAAGTGGGACGCCTCGATCCACACCCTGGCGCAGCTCGCGCAGCAGCACGGCGTCGACCTGATCGCGATCGGCAACGGCACGGCCTCGCGCGAGACCGACAAGCTGGCGACCGACCTGATCAAGCGGCACCCCGAGCTCAACCTGACCAAGGTCATGGTGTCGGAGGCGGGCGCGTCGGTCTACTCCGCCTCGGCCTACGCGTCGCAGGAGCTGCCCGGCATGGACGTGTCGCTGCGCGGCGCGGTCTCCATCGCGCGCCGCCTGCAGGACCCGCTCGCCGAGCTGGTCAAGATCGACCCGCGCTCGATCGGCGTCGGGCAATATCAGCACGACCTGTCCGAGGTGAAGCTCTCCCGGTCGCTCGACGCGGTCGTCGAGGACTGTGTCAACGCGGTCGGCGTCGACGTCAACACGGCCTCCGCGCCGCTGCTGACCCGGGTGTCGGGCATCGGCGCCGGCCTCGCGGAAAATATCGTGCTCCACCGCGACGCGAACGGCCCGTTCAAGAACCGCAGCCAGATCAAGAAGGTCGCCCGCCTCGGGCCGAAGGCCTTCGAGCAGTGCGCGGGCTTCCTGCGCATCCCGGACGGCGACGACCCGCTCGACGCGTCCAGCGTGCACCCCGAGTCCTACCCGGTGGTCCGCACGATCCTCGCCTCGGCCGGCACCGACCTGCGCTCGGCCATGGGCAACAGCCCGATCCTCAAGGCGATCCGGCCCGAGCAGTTCGTCACCGACGCGGTCGGTCTCCCCACGGTCACCGACATCCTCAGGGAGCTGGAGAAGCCGGGCCGCGACCCGCGCCCGGCCTTCACCACGGCCACCTTCGCCGAGGGCGTCGAGAAGATCGCCGACCTGCAGGCCGGCATGGTCCTCGAGGGCGTCGTGACCAACGTGGCCGCGTTCGGGGCGTTCGTCGACATCGGCGTGCACCAGGAC
>CAKUMG010001461.1 GCA_934667465.1 uncultured Actinoplanes sp.
GGAGGGGGGTGCTCGCCGCGCGCGGGAGGGGGGTGCTCGCCGCGCGCGGGAGGGGGGTGCTCGCGGCGCGCGGGCCGGACGCTCCCGCCGTACAGCCGGATTTCAGTCGGTGGTGAGAACCGCCGAGCGCAGCGCCTCGACCGCGGCATGCGCCTCGAGCGGCCGGAAGAAGTGGTAGCCCTGCCCGAACCCGCAGCCCATCTCCGCCAGCACCCGCGCCTCCTCCGCCGTCTCGATGCCCTCGGCGACGACGCTCATCCGGAACGCCATGCCGAGCCGGACCACGGCCTCGGCGACCGTCCGCGCGTCGGGGTCGTCGGCGATCCCGGTCACGAACGACCGGTCGATCTTGAGTGAGTCGACCGGCAGGCGGCGCAGATAACTGAGCGCCGAGTAACCCGTACCGAAGTCGTCGACGGCGATTCTGACGCCCAGGTCCCGCAGCGCCTCGAGCCGGGCGACGGTCCGGTCGTCGGGTTCCAGGACGCCGCCCTCGGTGAGTTCGAGGACGAGGTGCCCGGGCGGGAAGCCGGTCTCGGTGAGGATGGTCCGGATGACCTCGACCAGGTCGTCGCGGACCACCTGCTGCGCGGAGAGGTTGACGCTGAGCCGGATCCGGTGCCCGCCGGGGATGGCGACGTGCCAGGACGCGACCTGGCGGCAGGCCTCGCGCAGCACCCACTCGCCCATCGGGACGACCGCGCCGGTCTCCTCGGCCAGCTCCACGAACGCGGCCGGCATGAGCAGCCCGTGCCGCGGGTGGTTCCAGCGGACCAGCGCCTCGACCCCCACGACGGCGCCGGCCGGCAGCTCGACGATCGGCTGGAAGTGCACGACCAGCTCGCCCGCGGCGATGGCCCGGCGCAGCTCGGCGTCGCGGGCGCGGGTGTCCAGGTCGGGGGTGTACATCCGGTGGCGGGCGCGGCCGGACCGCTTCGCCGCGTACATGGCGGTGTCGGCGCGGGCCAAAAGCTGCTCGCCGTCGGCGGTGCGGGTGTCCCGGATCGCGACGCCGACGCTGGCCTCGACGCCGAGCAGCAGCTCGCCGTGCACGACCGGGGTGCGCAGCGCGTCGACCAGCCGCTGGGCGATCCGCTCGGCGTCGCCGGGGCCGGGCAGGTCCTGCAGGATGACGGCGAACTCGTCACCGCCGAGGCGCCCGGCGGTGTCCCCGGCGCGGACGACCGAGCGCAGGGTGACCGCGACCGCCGTCAGGACCGCGTCGCCGGCCTCGTGCCCGTACTGGTCGTTGATCGGCTTGAACCGGTCCAGGTCGATGACCATGACGGCGGTGCAGCGGTCGTCGCGCACGGGCTGGCCGGCGAGCTGGGCGAGGCGCTCGGCGACCAGCGTGCGGTTGGCGAGGCCGGTCAGCGGGTCGGTGACGGCGAGCTCGCGGTTCTCCCGCAGCACGTACATCTGCCGCGCCACGACCAGGCCGGTGATCAGCATGGCCCCGAGGATCATGCCGCCGAGCGGATAGATGCCCTGCTCCCGGGCCAGATAGCCGAGCACGGCATAGGCCAGGGCGATGGCACCGTACGGGAGCCAGTTGACGCCCGCGCGCCGCGAGCGGGCCGCCCTGCGGGTGTCGGCGACGGGCGGGCGGACCCGCAGGTACGCGGCGACGGCCAGCAGGTAGTCGCCTGCGACCCAGAACGCGTCCGGCCACCGGCCGCCGGCGAAACCGCGGTGCACCTGCAGATAGCTGTACGCGACGTCGGCCACCACCAGGAGCGCGACCGCCCCGGCCAGCACCCGCACGGTCGCGTCCGCCGTCGTGGAACGCCGCAGCAGCAGCATCGCCAGGGCCAGCACGAGCAGCAGGTCCCCGAT
>CAKUMG010001462.1 GCA_934667465.1 uncultured Actinoplanes sp.
CGACGCGGTGCTCAAGGCCGGCGGCGTCGAGGTGGCCGCGCCCGAGGACCCGCGGCTCGACGCGGCCGACGACGCGCTGATGACCGGCGATCTCGACGAGGCCGAGGCGGCGTACCGCAAGATCCTCGCCGAGTCCCCGCAGGACCACGCCGCCGAGGCGGGGCTGGCCCAGGTCGAGCTCTACCGCCGGATCTCCGGGGTCGAGCCCTCCGCCGTGCTGGCCAAGGCCGCCGCCGACCCCGAGGACATCGCGACGCAGCAGCTCGCCGCCGACATCGAGGTCCTCAGCGGACAGGCCCCCGAGGCCTACGAGCGGCTCGTGGCGCTCGTCAAGCGCACCAGCGGCGACGAGCGCGACGCCGTCCGCAAGCACCTTCTCTCGCTGTTCACCGTCGCCGGGCCGGACGACCCGGCGGTCGCGGGTGCGCGCCGCGCGCTCGCCCGCGCACTCTTCTAGAGGGGACACCTCGTGGATCACCGGGCCGGCGCGTCGCACCCCACGCGGCGCCCGCCTGGCCCGATCCACGAGGTTTCTTCCGTTACGGGGGCTCCATGCGCCGGATAGCCGTTCTCGACGCACCGTCCAACCTCGGCCTGCGCCCGCCGACCGCGACCTCGATCCCGGGCTGCGCCAAGGCGCCCGGGGCCCTGCGCGACGCCGGGCTGCTGCGGCGGCTCAACGCGCGCGACGCGGGCTGCCTGACGCCGCCCCGCTACGACCCGGGCGACTGGCGGCCCGGCGACGGCGTGGCGCACGCCCGGGAGATCAACGTCTACTCGCGGCGGCTCGCCGACCGGATCGCCGGCATCATCGACGAGGGCGAGTTCCCGGTGATCCTGGGCGGCGACTGCTCGATCGTGCTCGGCTCGGCGCTCGCCATGCACCGGCTCGGCGAGGCGGTCGGCGGGCGCATCGGGCTGATCTTCGTGGACGGTCACTCCGACTTCCGGCACCCGGGCAACGCGTCCTACGTGGGCGCGGCGGCCGGCGAGGACCTCGCCCTGGTCACCGGGCGCGGGCAGGCCAACCTCACCGCGATGGAGGGCCGCCGGCCCTACTACCGCGACATCGACGTGGTGGTCATGGGCATCCGCGCCCAGGACGAGTACCGCCTCGACCTGCAGGCCGCCGGGATCGTCACCCGGCCGGTCCCGGCCCTGCGCGCCGAGGGTGCGGCCCGCAGCGCGCAGTGGGCCCAGGAGCAGCTGGTCGACTGCGCCGGCTACTGGGTGCACCTCGACGTGGACGTCCTCGACCCGGCCGTCATGCCCGCCGTGGACGCGCCGGAGCCGGGCGGCATCGCGTTCCCGGAGCTGGAGATCCTGCTCTCGGGGCTGGTCGGCTCGCCGCACTGCCTCGGCGTGGAGATCACCGTCTTCGACCCCGACTACGACCCCGACGGGGCCTACGCCGAGGAGATCACGGCCGCGCTGGTGGCGGGGCTGCAGTCGGCGCACGCGGTCGACCTGCGGCCCGACCTGGTGGCCGCGCGCCGCGACCTGCTCGACCCCGAGGCGCCGGGCCTGCTCGCGCCGGTCTCCGGGCTGCCGGATCCGCTCGCCCCGATCTCCGTGGCCCCGGAGCCCGCTCCCGATCCGGTCGAGCCGGAGCCCGTCATGGACGCCGAGCCCGTCGCTGAGCAGGGGCCCATTGCGGAGGCCGAGCCTTTCGCGGAGCCCGAGCCCATCGCTGAGGCCGAGCCCGTCGCGGAGTTGGAACCCGTCGGTGAGCCAAGGCCCGTCGCGGAGCCGGAGCCCGTCATGAACGCCGAACCCGTCGCGGATGCCGAACCCGCCGCGGACGCCGAACCCGCCGCGGACGCCGAACCCGTCG
>CAKUMG010001463.1 GCA_934667465.1 uncultured Actinoplanes sp.
CGGCATGGTGGCCGCCGCGTCCTGGGCCCCGGGGGAGGCATTCGCGAGGGCCGCGGTCTCCCGCGCGACGTCGGCCGCGGCCGGACGCTCGGCGGGGTCCGGGGCGGTCATCCGCTCGATGAGCGAAGCCCAGCCCGGGGGCACGGAGGCCGGGATCTCGGGCCGGGTGGTCTGCCGCACGATCGCGCTGGCGACGGGCGTCGCGCGGGGGAACGCGGGCCGGCCCGTCAGCGCCTCCAGCAGCATCAGCCCGAGCGCGTAGACGTCCGTCGCGGGTGTCGGCGCCTCGCCGCGCGCCTGCTCGGGAGCGAGGTACGCGGCGGTGCCCATGACCATGCCGGGCGAGGTCATCCGGTCGCTGTCGAGCAGGTACGCGATCCCGAAGTCGGCGAGCTTGGCATGGAACCGGCGGCCGGGGACGTCGGTCGAGGCGAGCAGCACGTTCGACGGCTTGACGTCGCGGTGCACGATGCCGGCGCGGTGGACGGCATGCAGCGCCTCCGCGATCTCGGTCGTCAGCGCGGCGGTCTCGGCGGACGGGAGGGGTCCCTCCCGCAGCAGCTGCGAGAGCGTCGGGCCGTCGACGACCTCCATCACGTGGTAGTCCTCGCCGGCGCCGATGGGGGCGTCGAACAGCGTCACGAGGGCGGGGTGGCTGAGGGAGGCGAGCACCGCCACCTCGCCGCGCGCTCGTGCGGCGTCCTCGTCGCCCATGTCGGCGATGAGCTTGATGGCCACGATGCGGCCGAGGGCGGTGTCCTCCGCGCGGTGCACGCGCGACATGCCGCCCCTCCCGACGCATTCGAGAAGACGGTACCGCCCGTCCAGCATCGCGGCCGTGGGCGATTCGGGTTCGCTTCCGGTCATGCAACCACGGTACGGATGGCGCCCCGATGGACAATGCGGGTTGACAACGCGCGGCCCGCGTGGGGCGGGTCGCGGTGCGCGGGAGACCGCCCGGTTCGATGGCCCCGGAACCCGATAGGGTTCCGCGGGGCGATGTGCGCACCGGGGAGGGGGAGGACGTGACGATCGTCGACCGTGCGGCACGACCGCGCGTCCGCGCCGTGACGGCCGTGCTGGCGGTGCTCGCGCTGCTGATGGCGTCCCTGGTCTTCAGCCCCCGAGCCGAGGCGATCACATGGGGGCCGAAGCTCTGCGACGGTTTCGCGGCCTGCGCCAAGGTCGGGCTGGGCAGCGCCGGGTACGACAAGGTGTACCGGCAGTCGTTCTGGAACATGATCGCCGGGCACAATTGCACGAACTACGTCGCCTACCGGATGCAGAAGGCCGGCGTCACGCGCTTCGTGCGGTACGGCAACGCCTACCAGTGGGGCGCCGAGGCGAGGCGCTCCGGCCTCACGGTCGACAAGGGCACGCCGCGCGTCGGCGACGTCGCGTGGTGGGATCGCAGCGCGATCGGCGGCTCGGGTCTCGGTCACGTCGCGTACGTCGAGTCGGTCGACGTCGCGGCGGGCACCTTCACGGTGTCCGAGGACAACTACAGCGCCGACTTCGACTGGCGTCGCTACCGGATCAGCGAGGTGTCCGGATTCATCCGGGTCGGCAAGCCGGCGCCGGCGCAGACGACGAAGATCACCGGGACGGTCCCCGCGATCTCGGGCACGGTCGCGGTCGGCAGCGCCCTGACCGCGACGGCGGGCTCATGGAAGCCGTCCGGGGTGGCACTGTCGTACCAGTGGCTGCGCAACGGTCACGCGATCGCCGGCGCGACGGCGTCGACCTACCGCGTCACGGCGGCGGACGCCGCCGCCGTGCTGACCCTGCGGGTCACGGGTTCGAAGTCGGGCCTCGCCGCGCTGACCCTCACC
>CAKUMG010001464.1 GCA_934667465.1 uncultured Actinoplanes sp.
CCGACCGGGAGTCCGTCGCCGTGCTGATCGCGGCGGTGCCGGCCGAACACCCGCTGCGTGCGGTGATCCACTGCGCGGGCGTGCTGGACGACGGCGTCGTCGAGGCCTTGACCCCGGACCGCATCGACGCAGTGCTGGCGCCCAAGGTGCGCGGCGCCTGGCATCTGCACGAGCTGACCCGGCACCTGGACCTCACCGCGTTCGTGCTGTTCTCGTCGATCGCGAGTGTCCTGGGGACCGCCGGGCAGGCCGGCTACGCGGCGGCCAACGGCTTCCTCAACGGCCTGGCCGAGACCCGCCGGGCCGAGGGGCTGCCCGCCGCCGCCCTGTGCTGGGGGTTCTGGGCCGAGCGCAGCGAGATGGTCGCCGACCTCGGCGACGCGGACCTGGAGCGGCTGCGGCGGCAGGGTGTGCTGCCGCTCGCCTCGCCCGAGGGGCTGGCGCTGTTCGACGCGGCCCTCGGCCGCGACCGGGCGGTGCTGGTGCCCGCCCGCCTGCACCTGGCGGCGCCGGGCGCGCCGTCACCGCTGCTGCGTGACCTGGTCGACCGGCCGCTCGCGGCCCCGGACCCGGCCACCGAGGAGCCCGCCGACGCCGCCCTCGCGCAGCGGATCAAGACGCTGCCGCGGGCCGAGGCCGAGACGGTGCTGCTGGACGCCGTCCGGACCCAGACCGCGATCGTGCTGGGGCACCCGGACAGCAGCACGACCGGCGCCACCGCGACGTTCAAGGAGCTGGGGATCGACTCGCTCACCGCGATCGAGCTGCGGAACAAGCTTTCGGTGATCACCGGCCGGAAGCTGCCGACCACGATGGTCTTCGACCATCCGAACCCGCTCGCGCTGACCAGGTTCCTGACCACGCGGATCCTCCCGGACGCCGGGGCCGGATCCGCTGCCGACCGGCTGGCGCAGGAGATCACGGCGCTGGGCAGCCGGCTCGACGACGCGTTCCTCGAGCTCGGACCCGAGGAGCAGGCCACCATCGCCACCCTGCTCGGCGCGCTGCGCGCCCGGGTGAGCGCGCCCGTCCCGCACGCACCGGTCGGCATCGTCGACCAGATCAGTTCGGCCTCGGCGGGGGAGCTCCTCTCGCTGCTGGACAAAGAGCTCGGCTAGGGGAGCACAATGACCGACAACAACGCCGATGTCCTGGACTACCTGAAGCGGACATCGATCGAGCTGATGGAGACCCGCAAGAAGCTGCGGGCGCTGACCGAGGCCGCCGGCGAGCCCATCGCGGTGGTCGGTGTCGCCTGCCGGTACCCGGGCGGGGCGAACAGCCCCGAGGCGCTCTGGGACCTGGTGGAGTCGGGCGCGGACGTCATGTCGGACTTCCCCGACGACCGCAACTGGGACCTCGAGAGCCTGTACGACCCGGACCCCGAGACGCCGGGCACCTGCTACACGCGTACGGGTGGCTTCCTGCCCGACGCCGGTGACTTCGACGCCGAGTTCTTCGGCATCAACCCGCGCGAGGCGCTCGCCGCCGACCCGCAGCAGCGGCTGCTGCTGGAGATCTCGTGGGAGTCCCTGGAGCGGGCCGGCATCGACCCGCGGACACTGCGCGGCAGCCGCACCGGCGTCTTCGCCGGCCTGGCCTACTTCGGCTACGGCAACCACTTCGAGACCCCCGAGGTCATCTCCGGGTATGCGCAGACCGGTTCCCTGCTCAGCGTGGCGTCCGGCCGGGTGTCCTATGTGCTCGGGCTGGAGGGCCCGGCGGTGTCGACCGACACGGCGTGCTCGTCGTCGCTGGTCACGGTGCACCAGGCGGCGCGGTCGCTGCGCCAGGGGGAGTGCGACCTGGCCCTGGCCGGCGGCGTCACGGT
>CAKUMG010001465.1 GCA_934667465.1 uncultured Actinoplanes sp.
CGCGACGCCCGCTTTCGCTCCACCCGCCTTGGCGACGCCCGCTTTCGCTCCACCCGCCTTGGCGACGCCCGCCTTGGCGACGCCCGCCTTCGCGCCGCCCGCTTTGGCGACGCCTGCTGCCCGGCGGGACGATGCGCGGTGGTCGGTGCAGCCGTCGTCGGCGAAGGGGCCGGACGGGCGGGACTGGATCATCCGGCGGGCCGCGCCCGGCGAGCGGATCACCGACTACGTGGGCATCACGAACCTGGGCAAGGCGCCGATGACGTTCACCGTCTACGGCACGGACGCCTACAACACCGACGACGGCTCGTTCGCCCTGCTGCCCGCCGCGGACCGGCCCGAGGACATCGGCGCGTGGATCAGCCTGGGCGCGAAGACCTACACCGTGCCGGCCAACACCCGCCTGGACGTGCCGTTCGCCGTGACCGTACCGGCCGGGGCGACGCCGGGCGACCACGCCGGCGGGGTCGTCGCCTCGATCACCGAGGAGAGCACCGACGCCACGGGCCAGAAGGTGCTCGTGGACCGGCGGGTCGCGGCGCGCGTCTACCTCACCGTGAGCGGTGCGGTCACGCCGCGACTGTCGATCGACACCGTACGCGTGGAGTACGCCCAGTCGGCGAACCCGGCGACCGGCGGCGAGATGACGGTCACCTACCGGATCCGCAACGCGGGGAACCTGCGGCTCAGCGGCGCCGGGACGGTCCGGGTCAACGGTCCCTTCGGCTGGAACCTCGCCCGCACGGGCACCATGGAGATCCCGGAACTGCTGCCCGGCGCCGCGCTCACCGTCTCGGAGCGGATCACCGGCGTGCAGCCCGCGGTCCGGCTCGCGGCCGAGGTGAATGTGCAGCCGTCCGGGTCGCTGGCGGCCACCTCGCGCAGCACCGGGGTGTGGGCGTGGCCGTGGGCGCTGGTGGCGCTCGTCGGTGTCGGCGCGCTGCTGGCCGCGTACAAGATGATCAGGGTTTTCCGCTCCCGCAGGGCCGCAACGGATTGACATCCGTCTAAGTCGGGCCGATGCTCGGATCATGAGGCTTCTCCGGTTTCTGCTCGGCCTCGGCGTGCTCGTGCTGGGGCTCGTCCCCGGAACGCCGGCCGCCGCCGCACCGACCGGGATCAGGGCCGCCGACCCCAGCGTGCTGCGGGTCGGCGGTACGTACATCTCGGTGCAGTCGATCAACAACGGCCTGCACGTGCGGCAGGCGAGCTCCCCCGCCGGGCTCGCGGCGGCGCCCACCACCCGCGTCTTCCAGGACACGCAGGGGCTCGGCGAGGTCTGGGCGCCGGAGATCCACTATGACGGCGGGCGGTACTGGATCTACTTCACGATGGGCGTCGGCGCGGCCCACCGCATGTACGTGATCAGTTCCGCCAGCCCGGCGAGCGGCTACGGCGGTGCGACCCGGATGAGCCTGCCCGACGACCGGTGGGCGATCGACGGGACGATGTTCACCTTCAACGGGCAGCGCTGGTTCGTCTGGTCCGGGTGGGCGGGCACGACCAACGTCGAACAGAACCTCTACCTCGCCCGGATGAGCAGCCCCACCACGACGACGGGCGCGCGCTACATCATCTCCCAGCCGCGCGAGAGCTGGGAACGCGTCGTCGGCAACCCGTTCATCAACGAGGCGCCCGAGGCGATCAAGGACCCGAACGGGCAGCTGCACATCGTGTACTCCGCCAACGGCAGCTGGAGCGAGCAGTACTGCCTGGCCGACCTGCGGCTGCGGGCCGGCGGCGACCCGACCTACGTGTGGGACTGGTACAAGTCGAACGGCTGCCTGTTCGGGTCGAACCGCGCGACGATGATGGCGGGGTGGGATCC
>CAKUMG010001466.1 GCA_934667465.1 uncultured Actinoplanes sp.
GTGGGATGGCGGCTGTACCGCGTCACCCACCTCCTCCAGAGAACCCGGACCGACCTTGCCTCTCGAGGAACACCTGTCGCTGGCCCGCGGCCGGGCCTTCGCCGGCCGGCGGCCGGAACTGGCCGCCCTCCGCACCGCCCTGCACGCCGACACGATCCTGACGGTCCTGTTCGTGCACGGTCCTGGTGGGATCGGCAAGACCGCCCTGCTGCACCGCTTCGCGAGCGAGGCCGGGGCGGCGGGCCGCCGAACCGTCCACCCCGGGCCCGGAGCGGATCGCCCGCCGGTGGAGGCACCGGCGCTGGTCGTGCTCGACGACCTCGACGCCCGGCCGGACGGGGAACGATGGCTGCGCGAGCGGGTCCTGCCCGGGCTGCCCGCGGGCACGGTCGTCGCGGTGGCCGCCCGCCGCCCGCCGTCGATCGGCTGGACCACCGACCCGGGCTGGCGGAACCTGCTCCGCGTGCTGCGGCTCGGCGAACTGGGCACGGCCGGGGCCGACGAGCTGGTCCGGCGCGCGGAAGTGCCCGAGCGGCACCTGCCCGCGATCCGGGCGGCGGCGGGGGAGCATCCGCTGGCCCTGCGGCTCGCCTGCGAGCTGACCCTGGCCGGCGTGGACGACCGGGCCGTGCGGCTGGCGGTCGCCCGGACCGTGCTGCGGCACGTCGTCGGGGACCTGCCGTCCCCGGAGCACCGGCATTTGCTGGAGCGGTCGGCGTACACCCCGGCGATCGTCGTCCCCCCGGGCGCGCCTGGCCTGGACGTGTTCCACTGGCTGTGCGCCCGGCCGTACGTGGATTGCGATCCCGCCGGGGTGCACCTGATCCCGGGTGTCCGCTCGGCCGTACGGCGCGAACTGCGCTGGCGGGACCCGGTGCGGCACCGCCAGCTCACCCGCGAGGCCGACACCGTCCGGGCGATGACCGGCATGCAGCGCGCGGACTTCGACCGTCACCTTCGGGCCGCGCTGCGGACCTGGCGGCAGCCCGACCGGCTGGCCCGCAACCCGCTCGCCGGTGCCCGCATCGTCGCCGAGCACGAGCTGGCCGAGCCGGGCACCGCCCTGCAGGCCGTGCTCAGGGCGGCCGTCGACGCGCTCGGCGGCGACGCCCGGGGCGACCGGGTCCAGCGGGTCGTGGCCGCCACCTATCTCAAGGGCGTCCCCACCCAGGAGGCGGCGGCCGAGCGGCTGGGATTGCCGTCCAGCACGTACCGCAGGCACCTGGTCCAGGGCGTCGACATGCTCGGCGACCTTCTCTGGCGCCAGGAACACCCCGACCGCCTGTGAATTTCACCAGAGCAGCTGTACGCCGGGCAGGATCGCGCAGGGGGTCAGGACCGCCGCCGTCGCCAGGGTCAGGAGCCACGTTTTTCTCGTCATGCCCTGCCGACGGGCAAAAGGGGCCTCCGGGTTGTCAGGCCGCGCCGATCCGCCGCTCGCGCCGGACGTCGCCGAGCGGGTCGTTCTCCCACTTGCGGGCCTCGCCCAGGGACTTGCTGACCAGGCCGAGCTCGGTGAAGCCCAGGGCGACGTAGCGGACGACCGGGCTGTTGGTGGCGACGCCGCCCGCCATCAGGCCGGCGCCGGCCATGCCGAGCAGGCCGCCGACCATCTTGGGGATGTTGACCCTGCCGTCGCGCACGCCCTTGACGACCTCGCTGGCGAAGTCGCCGCCCGCCGTGCCGCCGGCCAGCAGCGCCGCCACCACCGCGGCCGGCAGCGGGGGGACCGGGCCGGTGGCGGCGCCCGCCGCGATCTGCGCCTCGAGGCGGCGCTGCGTATTGAGCGCCGCCGCCTGCAGGATCGGCGCTGCCGCCGCGACG
>CAKUMG010001467.1 GCA_934667465.1 uncultured Actinoplanes sp.
GGTGGTGCTGGCCGAGGGTGACCCGTTCTTCTACGGCTCCTACATGCACATGCACAAGCGGCTCGCGGACCGGTACGAGACCGAGGTCGTGCCCGGCGTGACGTCGGTGAGCGCGGCGTCGGCCGTCCTCGGGCGCCCGCTGATGGAGCGCGACGAGACCCTCACCGTCCTGCCGGGCACGCTGCCGCCGGACGAGCTGGCCACGCGCCTGGCCACGACCGACTCGGCGGCCGTCATGAAGCTGGGCCGCACGTTCGAGGGGGTCCGCGGCGCCCTGGAGCGCGCGGGCCGGCTCGACGACGCCTGGTACGTGGAACGGGCCACCAGCGACCGCGAACGCCAGGCCCGGGTGGCCGACGTCGACCCGGCCACCGTGCCGTACTTCTCGCTGGTGCTGCTCCCGAGCCGGGCCGCGGCGGCCTTCGCCGACGCGCCGCCCGCTGACCCGTCCGCCGTACCCCAGGCGCACAGCACACAGGCCGGGCCTCAGGTGCCCGGCACGCAGGACGCCCCTGCACGGATCGCCTCGCAGAACGCCACCGCACGGACGGGCGCGCAGGACGCCACCGCACGGACGGACGGCCCGCAGGACGCCACCGCACGGACGGACGGCCCGCAGGACGCCACCGCACGGGCGGCCGAGGTGGCTGCGGGGCAGGTGACTGTGGTCGGGCTCGGGCCGGGAGCGCGCGAGTGGCTCACCCCCGAGGCGCAGGCCGCGCTGGCGGAGGCGGACGACGTGGTGGGCTACACGACGTACGTGGCCCGGGTGCCCGCGAACCCGCGCCAGCGGCTGCACGCGTCGGACAACAAGGTCGAGGCCGAGCGCGCCGCGTTCGCGCTGGATCTCGCGAAGCGCGGGCGGCGGGTGGTCGTGGTGTCCTCCGGTGACCCGGGGGTGTTCGCCATGGCGGCGGCGGTGCTCGAGGTCAGCGAGGAGGCGCAGTGGAAGGACGTCCCGGTGCGGATCGTGCCCGGGCTGACCGCCGCGCAGGCCGTGGCGAGCCGGGCGGGCGCGCCGCTGGGGCACGACTTCTGCATCATGTCGCTCTCGGACCGCCTCAAGCCGTGGGACGTCATCGCCGCCCGGCTGTCCGCGGCGGCCGGGGCCGACCTGGTGATCGCCCTCTACAACCCGGCGTCGAAGACCCGGCGGGAGCAGCTCGTGCGCGCCCGTGACCTGCTGCTGGAGCACCGCGCCCCGGAGACCCCGGTCGTGGTCGGCCGCGACGTCGGCGGCCCGGAGGAGACCGTGCGGGTCACCACGCTGGGTGAGCTCGATCCCGCCACGATCGACATGCGCTGCCTGCTGATCATCGGCTCGAGCCAGACCCGCATCGTGCCCCGCCCCGACGGCACCGACCAGGTCTACACGCCCCGGACCTACCCGGGGAGCTGATCGAGCCAGTCGAGGGCGGCGTCGACGGACGGGACGACCGGGATGCTGGGCGGGAGCGGCGGCCGGTCGACGATCACCACCGGCAGGGACAGCGAACGGGCGGCGTCGAGCTTCGCCGTCGAGCCGCCGCTGTCCTTGGTGACCAGGACGTCGATCGCGTGGGAGCGCAGCAGGTCACGTTCGGAGCCGGGCGTGAACGGGCCGCGGTCGAGCAGCACCGACAGCCGCGCGGGCATCGGCGGCACCGGGGGCTCGACCGAGCGCGACAGGAACCAGCACCCGGGCACGCCCGCGAAAGCCGAGATGCTCTGCCGGCCGGTGGTGAGGAACACCCGGGGGCCCAGGGCGGGCAGCAGGGAGGCCGCGGCCTGCAGCGACGGAACCCGGTGCCACCGGTCCCCGGCGACGGCGGTGAAGCCGGGAC
>CAKUMG010001468.1 GCA_934667465.1 uncultured Actinoplanes sp.
GTCAACAGCGACAACCTGATCCACCTCTTCCTGCGGAGCCAGGAGAACCAGGACATCGTGGCGGTCATCGTGTGCCGCCGCGACACCAAGGTGGGCATGGTGTTCGCCCAGGCGCGGATCGTGATGAAGCAGCTCGAATCCGGCTTCGCCATCTGAGCCGCGGAGGTTACCGAATGAGGTTGGACGACGCGCTCCGGATCCCCGGCGCGTACGCGGTGGCACTCATCGCCGCGGACGGACCGGCGTTGACCTGGTGGGGGCGGTCGCCGACCGACGAGCAGGCCCGGGCCGCCGCCGGGATCGGCCGGTCCGCGGCCGACCTGGTCCGGCTCGGCTCCGCGGACGCCCGCGCCGACACGCTCGACGACGTGCTCGTGACGAGCGCGAACGCGTTCCACGTGCTGCGGCTGCTGCCGGGCGCGGACGGGGCCGGCCGGGTGGCCCACCTGATGCTGCGCCGGGCGGGTGCGAACCTCGCCATGGCGCGGCACGACTTCCGGCGGCTCACCGCGGCCTACGTCGCGGACGAGCGCACCACCGCCGCCGCGCCGGTCACGTCGCCGGCCGACGAGCTGTCGATCGCCGTCGCGGAGCCCGCCGCCCCGCCGGCGCCGGTCTCGCCTGCGCCGGTCTCGCCTGCGCCGGTTGAGTCGCCTGCGCCGTCTCTCGCCGTCGAAGAAGAGGCACTGCCGGCGGTACGCGGGATTGCCACCGCCGCGGACGCCCCTGAACCGGACGCCGTCTCCGTCCCGGAGCCGAGCCCGCCGGTGGAAGGTGCTCCCAAGCACGCGGTGGCCGAGGACGACGATCCCCTCGCGGCGGTGGCCGACCTCCTGGCCACCTCGGAGATCAACCCGCCTGCCCCGTCGCCTTCCTCTCCTTCGGGGGAGAAGGCTTCGGGGGAGGAGGCCGGCGCGGCCGCGCCGGTCGAGGCGAAGCTTGCCGTGGGGGAGCGGTTCGAGGACGCCTGGCCCGAGGCCGAGCCCGTTCGCGCCGAGACCATCGAGGCTGAGCCCGTCGAGGCTGAGCCCGCTGAGGCTGAGCTGGTCGAGCCCCTCGGGGGCGGGAACGACGAGGTCACGGCCGCTGCGGCGGACGAAAGCACCGAATCGCCCGATAGCGCCGAGCCAGGGTTGCGAACAGACGAACATGGTGCCCCCGGGGTGGAATCGGCGGCCGCCGAGGGGGAAGATCGTCGGACGGAATCGCAGGACAAGCCGCTGCTGCCCCGCCGGGAACCGAGCACCGACAAGATCCCGCCGGCGGCGGTGACCGCGTCCGCCACGCCGTCGGCGTGGCTGGATCTGCTCGGCCAGCCGTTCCTGAACGACGAGCAGGTTCTCGAGCGCGTGCTGGGCTCGCTCAAGGGCCTGTGACCGACCCCCCGTACGCAAGCGAAATGAGAACACGCCGGTGCAGAGCACGTCCACGGAGCAGCAGTTCAATGCCGTCCGCCAGGAGCTGGCGGGTCTTCGACACCAGGTGACGGGCGTGCAGGGTTGCGTCATCGCCGGCGTCGACGGGCTGCTGATCCTGCACGACACCCTGAGCAACCAGGAGCCGCACGACCTCGCCGCCCTCGCGGCCGGGGCCCACGGCATCAGCCGTACCTGTGGCAGCGCTCTCGACCAGGGCGGTTTCCACGAGTGCACGATCCACAACCAGCGCGGCTACCTCGTGGTCTACTCCATCGGCGACCTCGCCCTGCTGGCCGTCCTCGGCGACGACCGCCTCAACGTGGCGCGGCTGCACCTGGAGGCACGCCAGATCACCGGGCGCCTCAACGCCCTGCTCCAGCTGGCGTCCTCGCAGCAGGCACACCC
>CAKUMG010001469.1 GCA_934667465.1 uncultured Actinoplanes sp.
TGTGCCCCGCCACGCGGACCAGGCCGGCCTCGGTCAGGCGGCGCAGCACCTCGGAGATCGTCGGCGTCGAGAGCGCGGTCAGCTTGCGCAGGTCGGCGCGGGTGAGGCCGCCCGGTTGCAGCAGGTGGGCGAGGGCGGCGCTCTCGTTCATGGCACGCAGGAGCTTCGACGAGCCCGCCAGCCGTGTCAACCGGTCCTCCTCGCCGCCGCCCAGAGATCGATGCCCACCTTAGTGCGCCCCGGAACTCACGTCGCCGGGCGAGGCGTGCTGTCCGTTGCGCGCCGGGAGAAAATCCGGTGAGCCGGGCCGGTCGGTGCGCCCCACGAGAAAAAATCACTCAGGTCGCCGTGCGGGTCGAGCCGTTCTGGCGCCGCCAGGCGCCTGGCTCGGCCCGCGCGGCCCTCGGCGGGAGCAGCGGTCTGTACCCCCCACTCAGCTACGACATTCGTTTTGGACCTTCATCTGTTCCAGGTCCAGGCATATGCCGTGTCTTCGACTGCGATCGCCGCATCGCAGAGCTCCAGCGGCCGGAACGTGTCGACCATCACCGCAAGCTCGTCGAACGCCTCCGCGCCCAGCGACCGTTCGACCGCACCCGGCTGCGGCCCGTGCGTGAAGCCGGACGGGTGCAGCGAGATCGACCCCTGCTCGATCCCGGAACCGCGCCTGGCCTCGTAGTTGCCGCCCGTGTAGAACATCATCTCGTCGGAGTCCACATTGTGGTGGTTGTACGGCACGGGCACCGCGAGCGGGTGATAATCGACCTTGCGCGGGACGAACGAGCAGATCACGAAGTTCGGCCCTTCGAAGGTCTGGTGCACGGGCGGCGGCTGGTGCACGCGCCCGGTGATCGGCTCGAAGTCGTGGATCGAGAACGCCCACGGGTAGAGGCAGCCGTCCCAGCCGACGACGTCGAAGGGGTGCCGCGCGTAGACGTGCCGCGTCCAGCCCGCCCGATGCTTGACCAGGACCTCGACGTCGGTCTCGTCGACCTGGACCGGCGCGGCCGGCGCGCGCAGGTCCCGCTCGCAGTAGGGCGCGTGCTCGAGGAACTGGCCGCGGACCGAGAGGTACCGTTTCGGGGGTCCGATGTGTCCGGTCGCCTCGATCGTGAGCATCCGGACCTGGCCGTCGGGCACGATCCGGTGCACCACCGACGTCGGGATGATGACGTAATCGCCCGGTCCGGCCTCGAGGCTGCCGAACGTGGTCTCGATCGTCGCGTGCCCCTCCTCGATGTAGAGACACTCGTCACCGACCGCGTCCCGGTAGAGCGGCGAGGGGTGGTCCGCGACGACGTAGCCGATCCGCACGTCGCCGTTCGCGAGCAGCGGCTGGCGGCCCAGCACCGCGTCGGCCGGGCCGGTGTCGAGCTTGTGGGTCCGCAGGTGCCGGGGCTTGAGCGGCAGATTCGGGACCTGTCCGACGCTCGGTGGCTCGTGCACCTCGGCCGCCGCGATCGCGGTCGGCGGGTGCCGGTGATAGAGCAGCGAGGAGTCGGAGGAGAAGCCCTCCTGCCCCATCAACTCCTCGGCGTAGAGCCCGCCGTCGGGTCGGCGGAACTGGGTGTGCCGCTTGCGGGGGATCGCCCCGGCGGTGCGGTAGTACGGCATCGTCGCCACCACCCTGAGGGAAAACGCATTACGGACGGTGTTGTCCGGCTCTCGCAGCGTCCATTAGGTTCGGTGGCGTGTCAACGCTGGTGCCGCCGATCCTCGCCGGGCTCGTGGACGACGCGTCCCTCCTGCCGCCGGGAGCAACCGGGGCCGAGGCCGCCGACGCCCACCGTAAGCACCGGGCGGCCTGGTATGCCC
>CAKUMG010001470.1 GCA_934667465.1 uncultured Actinoplanes sp.
CCGGGCTCCTCCCGGTCATCCGCGCGCAGTGCCGGGCCGGGCTGCCCGCCGCCGGGCTCCTCCCGGTCATCCGCGCGAGATGCCCGGCCGAGCTGCCCGCCGCCGGGCAGGGACAGGTCGTGCAGCAGGCGCAGGCGGCGCTCGCCGACGACCTGCTCGGTCACCTCGCTGCAGACGGTGAGCACGCCGACCGTGCGGCCGTCGTCGTCGCGGGCCGGGGCGTGCGAGACGCTGAAGTAGGCCTCCTCGCGGTAGCCGGACCGCTCGAGCAGCAGCTGCAGCGCCGGCACCCAGCTCGCGACGCCGGTCGCCATGGCGTCGGCGATCAGCGGCTCCAGCACGTCCCAGCCGGCCTCGAGGGTGACCCGCACGTCGCCGCCCATGGCCGCGGGGTGCTGGTCGCCGATCAACGCGGAGTAAGCGTCGTTGTAGAGCTGGGTGTAGTCGCCGCCCCAGAGCAGCAGCATGGGGTAACGCGACGAGAGCACGATGCGTACGGCCGACCGCAGGCTCTGCGGCCAGCCGGAAACGCCCCCGAGCGGGGTGCGCGACCAGTCGGTCCGCGCCATCAGCCGCCCGGCGGCACCGCCGTCGGCGAACAGCTCCTCAGCCGGCATGGCCCGTCACTTCCGCATCACATCTCCCCGGGCACCGCGCCTGTCACCGTCCCGACACTACTGCGCACTACCCGGCAATTGACCTGCCCATACCTGACCGGGCGACCACAGCGGCCCCGCCCGCCGGAGAAACGGACATCGAGTCTCCCGGCGCGGGCGCGGCCACCCGTAGGGTCGTGGCCCGGCGGCTCAGTCCAGGCAGAACTCGTTGCCCTCGGGGTCGGTCAGCACGATGTGACCGGCGGTGAGCGGCGGCTCGGGCTCGAAGCGGCGTACGCGGGTGGCGCCCAGCTTCACCAGGCGGTCACACTCGGCCTCCAGCGCCGCCATCCGCTCCTCGCCCCGCAGGCCGGGCGCGGCGCGGACGTCGAGGTGCAGCCGGTTCTTGGCGGTCTTGCCCTCCGGGACCTGTTGGAAGAACACCCGCGGGCCACGCCCGTCCGGGTCCTCGATCGCGGAACGGGTGTTGCGCTCGCCCTCCGGCACGCCGATCCGGGCGAGGAACTCGTCCCACGCGGCGAGCGGGTCGGCACCGGGCGGCAGCTCCACGCCGGGCGGGCCGGGGTGGACGTAGTGCAGGGCGTCGCGCCAGAACGACGACAGCGCCGCGGGGTCGTGGGCGTCGAAGGTGACCTGGAACTCCCGGCTCATCGCATCGTCCCCTCGGACAGGTGGTCGGTTGCCATGCCCCACCCTGGCACGGCCCGGCGCCGGAATCGCCCCCGCAACGGCGCGCACCCCCGATCGGGCGGGCCGGCCGGACCGCCGTACGGCCCCCTCGGCGACGCCGGGTGACTTCGCGGCGGGGCGACACTACGCTCACCCCCGGTGTACACGCCGTGCTCGACGAAGGGACCCCCGCCGCCATGACCGCGCCCCTGCCGCCATCGATCGTCACCGACCCGCACGCCGTGTACGCGCGGCTGCGCGCCGAGGCGCCGGTGCACCGGTTCGCGCTGCCCGACGGCGCGTACGCGTGGATCGTGACCCGCTACGACGACGCCCGCGCGGCGCTGGCCGACCCGCGGCTGTCGCTCAGCAAGACGCACGCGGCCGAGGGCGCCTGGACGGGGTTCCGGCTGCCGCCCGCGCTCGACAACAACCTGCTCAACCTCGACCCGCCGGACCACACCCGGCTGCGCCGCCTGGTCAGCTCCTCCTTCACGGCCCGGCGGGTCCAGTCGCTGCGCCCGCGCA
>CAKUMG010001471.1 GCA_934667465.1 uncultured Actinoplanes sp.
GGGCGCGGTGCCAGACCCGCCGGTCGGGGGCCCCGGCGGGGTCGGTCGCCGCGGCCAGCGCGCCGTGGGCCGCGCGGCGGTCCCCGGGGGAGGCGGCCCGGTAGACCGCCGACCGCGCGAGGGGGTGGCAGAACCGGACGCGGTCCCCGAACTCGACCAGACCGGTCCGGGTCACCTCCGCACCCGTCGCGGCCAGGTCGAGGCCGAGCCGGCGGGCGGCGGCCCCTAGCAGGCCGGGATCGCCGGTCGGGTCGGCGCCGGCCACGGTCAGCAGCAGCCGGGCCGGAGCGGACAGGCCGGCCAGCCGTGCCTGGAAGCCGCGCTCGACCCGGGTCGGTACCGGGGCCGAATCGGGCAGCGCGAACCCGCCGGCCCGCGGGAGCTCGAGCAGTGCCAGCGGATTGCCGTGCGCCTCCGCGATCAGCCGGGCCCGCACCTGGTCGTCGAGCGGCAGGGGATTGCGGGCGGTGAGCAGAGCGGCGGCGTCGTCGTCGCCCAGGCCACCCAGCGTCGGGCCGGGCAGGTCGTCGACGGGGCCGGCCGGGCCGGGTGAGCGCACGGCGAACACCATGCCGACGGGATCCGCGCCGATCCGGCCGGCGAGGAAGCGCAACGCCTGTGCGGACGCGTCGTCGAGCCACTGCCCGTCGTCGATCACGCAGAGCAGCGGGCGCTTCCGGGCCGCGGCCGTGACCAGCCCGAGCGCCGCCAGGCCGGCGCCGTGCGGGTCGGGTGTCCCGTCGGCGAGGCCGAAACCCACGCGCAGGGCGTCGCGGTGCCGGGCCGGCAGCACGGACAGGTGTCCCAGCAGGGGCAGGCACAGCTGGTGCAGGGCGGAGTATGGCATCTGCTGCTCGAACTCGGAGCCGGACACCCGGACCACGTCGAAGCCCGATGCCGCCCGGAGGGCCTGCTCCAGGAGCGCGGTCTTGCCGATGCCGGCCTCGCCCCGCAGCACCAGCGCCCCGCCACGGCCCTCCCGCGCGGCCGCGATGAGCCCGTCGATGTGCCGCTGCTCCGCGTCCCTGCCGATCAACACGGGCTGAACCGTAGAGCACCGGCGCACCTCCGGCGGTTGCGCCGTCTCCCCCAACCCTGAGTTTTCCCTGATCGGGAACGGCCGACCTGTCAGTCTGCTACCAGGGAGCCGTGCCAGGATTCCGCGATCACCGATCAAGAGGGGGATGCGCTACCCGATGTGGGTGCTCAGTTTGCTCCTGGGGCTGCTGGTGGTCATGGTGATCACCGCGGCGACCGGCTACTTCGTGGCGCAGGAGTTCGCGTACATGGCCGTCGACCGGTCCCGGCTCAAGGCCCGCGCCGCGGCGGGTGACGCGGCCGCCGGGCGGGCCCTCGACGTGACCCGCCGGACCTCGTTCATGCTCTCCGGCGCCCAGCTCGGGATCACCGTCACCGCGCTGCTGGTCGGCTATGTCGCCGAACCGCTGATCGGCGAGTCGGTCGGCACCGCGCTCGGCGGGGTCGGCATCCCCACCGGCGTCGGCATCGCCATCGGCACGGTCGCCGCGCTGCTGCTCTCGACGTTCGTGCAGATGCTGTTCGGCGAGCTTTTCCCCAAGAACCTCGCCATCTCGCGGCCCGAGCCGGTCGCCATCCGGCTGGCCCGGTCCACCCAGATCTACCTGCGGGTGTTCGGCTGGCTGATCGCGTTCTTCGACAGGTCCTCCAACGCGCTGCTGCGGCTGTTCGGCATGGAACCGGTGCACGACGTGGAACACGCGGCCAGCCGCCGCGACCTCGAGCACATCGTCAGCGACTCCCGCGACTCCGGCGACCTGCCCGCCGAGCTGTC
>CAKUMG010001472.1 GCA_934667465.1 uncultured Actinoplanes sp.
GGCCAGGGCGTCGAACTGGCCCGGCTGCGCGTGCACCTGCGGCCCGGTGAGCCCCGGCCCGTGCCGGTCGAGGTGCCCGGCGCGCTCGGGCGGCCGTACTGGATCCGCTGCTTCGTCGCGGCGCCCGGCGGCTACGCGATGACCGACCCGCCCGTCGACCGGATGAAGGTGTCCTGATGGCGCAGCCGGCGTGCCCGTACTGCTACCACCGGATCCCCGCCGGCCGCCTCTGGTACCGGTGCGGCGGGCAGAGCGCCCCCGGCTACCAGGCGTGCGCCCCGGTCGTGGACAGGGACCGCGAGCGCGAGACCGGCATCCGCGAGCCGGCGCGGCCCGCCTACGGCCCCCGGCGCAGGTTCGGTCCCGTACCGCGCAAGGAGGAATGCCCGGACTGCCACGGCATCTCCGGCATCCGGGTCTGCCCGTGCTGCCACACGCCGCTGCCGGTCAACTTCGCCGAGTCGACCAGCCCGCTGATCGCCATGGTCGGGGCGAAGACCCCCGGCAAGACCGTCTATCTGACCGTGCTCTCCCAGGAGTTGCGGACCGGGCTGCGCCGCCGGTTCGGCGCCGACGTGCGGCTCTCCGGCGACCAGCCGCCCGGCCGGACCGCCGACCTCTACACCAACCGCAGGCTGTTCGAGCAGACCGCGCGGGCCCTCTCCGGACGCCGCGACCCGCTCGTCTTCGAGTGGCGCCAGGAACGGCAGGCGCTCGGCCGCACGTTCTTCAAGACCAGCTTCCTGTCCTTCTACGACACCGCGGGCGAGGACCTCATCCGCCAGTCCTCGGTGCACGACCTGCAGTATCTCGGCGCCGCCGACGCGCTGATCCTGCTGCTCGATCCGTTCATGCTGCCGCAGGCCCGCGACCGGGTCGCGCTGCCTGCCGACGCCGTGCGCGACGGCGAGCCGACCATCGACGTGCTCAGCCGGATCACCGAGAAGCTGCGCGTGGCCCACGAGGTCAAGGCCCGCGCCAAGATCCGGCTGCCGGTCTCGGTGGCGTTCGCGAAGATCGACGCGTTCTACGACGAGCTCGGCAGCGACCATCCGGTGCTGCGGACGCCGCCGCCCGGCGCCGCCTACGACGACCCCGCCGGGCAGGACGCCCACGAGCACATCCGGGCCCTGCTGCACGACTGGGGAGCCGACGACATCGACACCCACCTGCGCTACAACTACGCGAACTTCCGCTACTTCGCGGTCTCCGCGCTGGGCGCCCCGCCGAACTACACCACCAAGGAGATCGACCCCGGCGGCATCCGGCCGCACCGCGTCGACGAGCCCCTGGTGTGGCTGCTCGGCAGGTTCGGCGTCGTGCCGGTCGGCGGGCAGCGATGAGCGGCGGCTTCGTCGGCCTCATCTACACCGACTGCCGGCCCGGCCAGGGCCTCACCGGCGGCGCCGGGCTGCAGTTCCAGGCCGTCTCCGACGAGGCCGGCGGGGAGGCGATGGCCCTCGTCCAAGACCATCTGCTGTACGAGCCTCCGGCCGCCTGGATGCGCGAACAGCGCCCGGTCGAGGATTACCCCCCGTCGTTCGCCCACCTCGGCGGCGACTGGTCCGCCACCGCCGCGGGCGTCTACCTCGGGCGCGAGGCCAACGGCACCCGCGAGGGCAACCAGCTGACCCACGCCGTCGCCACGTCGGACCCCCGCGCGTACGGGCTGCTGCGGCCGGCCCAGCTGTACGGCGCGCCGTTCTGGACCACCGAGCCCGCGCCCACGACCCGCTGCGACCCGGTGCCCGCGGACCCGCCGCCCGGCGCCCTGGACACCGAGTCCGTGCAGGACTTCGTGCGCCGCCACCC
>CAKUMG010001473.1 GCA_934667465.1 uncultured Actinoplanes sp.
GTGCCGGCGAGCTCGAGCAGGGTGTAGACCCCGTCGGTGACCAACAGGACCGTGACGCCTGCCACCAGGAGCCGATAAGCGACCGGACGCCGTCCGGCGCCGATGGTGAGCCGGACCAGGACGGCGAGCGCGAGCAGGTCCAGCACCGGATAGGCCAGGGAGACGACCCGGCCGGACAGCGGCAGGTCGCCGCCCTGGGCCGAGGGCGCGATCAGGTAGATCCAGGCGAGCATGCCGGCGCCGGTCGACAGGATCGCCGCGTCGAGCAGCCCGGCCTGGTCCCAGCCGGTCCGGCGGGCCCGGACGAAGCCGACGAGCGCCACGACCAGCACGATGCTGGAGGGCACGTAGAAGGCGTCAGCGACCGACGGAAACAGGTCCTTGCGCAGCAGAGCGGCCTGGATCCAGTACGCCATGTCCCCGGCGCTGTAGAGGGCGATGTTGACGGCCAGCGCGTACCACGGCCAGCGGACGGCAGGCCGATGGCGCCGGACCCCGGCCACGACCGCGACGACAGCGGACAGGTGCACCAGCACCGAACCGACGGACTGGGCGGATTCGGCCGGCACCAGGGCGTACAGGACGGAGAGCGCGGTGCACACCCCGAGGTACCACCGCCACCGCGCGGAGTCCACCACCGCGTACCTCCTGCCCCGCCGACACCATGACCATCGACCGCCGGCGCCGAGTTCTGAGCCGAGCGCGCACCCCGGAGGCGACAAATCAGACGCACGCCCACCCTGCCTCGGGGCGGCGGCTACCGAGGAGGACGCGGTCGCCGGGTTCTTGGAGAGGAGCGCATACATTGATGTCCTTCAGGTTGGACGGAAGGATGGTGGCGATGGCGGGCAGCGGCGATCCGGTCACGGTCGCCCGGGTCTGCGACAGCCGGGGCCGGGTCGCCGGCAGCGGGTTCCTCGTCGCCCCCGGCTACGTGCTGACCTGTACCCATGTCCTGCAACCCGGCCCGGGCTCGCCGATGCCCGACCAGGTCGACCTGCTGTTCCCGCACCCCGGCGGCGACCTCGGCGTCCGCGCCACCGTGCTGGCCACCACTCCCGTGGACGACGGCGACACCGCTCTGTTACGGCTGGTGGGCCCGTTACCGGATACTCTGCCCGCGGCGCGGCTGCGCCCAGTCACGCTCACCGGCAACGACCCGGTCAAGGTCTTCGGGTACGCGCTGCGCCGCCGATCGGGTCCCGGGGATGTCATCGCCGCGGTGGTCAGCCACGCCCGCCCCGGCCTGCTCCACCTGCGCACCGCCGACGGCGATCCGCCCGTCGGGCCCGGTCACAGCGGCTCGCCGGTGTACCACCTGGCGACCGGCGCGGTGATCGGCATGGTCAGCTCGATCGTCACCGACACCCGGACGTGCCACGCGGTCCAGGTCGCCACGCTGGGCGAGCGCTTCCCGCAGCTGGCCGAGCCCGACCCGGCGGAGCCGTCGCCGTACCGGGGGCTCGAAGCCTTCGACGAGCGGCACGCGGCCTGGTTCCGCGGTCGCGACGCGGTGACCGCCCGGCTCGCGGACCGCGTCACCCACGCCGGGCTGCTCGTCGTCCTGGGGCCCTCCGGCAGCGGCAAGTCGTCCCTGCTGCGGGCGGGGCTGGCACCGTGGTTCCGGTCCCGCGGCGTGTCCCCGGTCGTGACCCGTCCGCGCCCCGGCGAGTCCGCGCCGCTGCTCGTCGCCCGGCTGGTCGCACCACTGCTCGCCCCGGCCGACCCCGGCGCCGCCCGGGAATGGACCCGCCGCTGCGCCCACGACCTCGCCCCGGGCCCGGACCCTCGGGCCGGCACCCGGGACCACGC
>CAKUMG010001474.1 GCA_934667465.1 uncultured Actinoplanes sp.
GTTCACCGGCGTCGTGCCCGCGCCCGCCGCCGCGATGCGCCAGGCGCTGCTGGCCGCTGCGAGCGTCCGCTGACGTCCGCTGGCCGGGACGCGACCGGGTAGCTGACGGGGCCGGGACCGGGCGTGCCAGACTTCTCCCTGTGTTGCGCTGGCTAACTGCAGGTGAGTCCCACGGCCCGGCGCTCGTCGCCCTGATGGAGGGCGTGCCCGCCGGGGTGCGGGTGACGAGCGAGGACATCGGCCGCGATCTCGCGCGCCGCCGGCTCGGCTACGGCCGGGGCGCGCGGATGAAGTTCGAGCAGGACGAGATCGAGATCATCGGCGGCATCCGGCACGGCGTCACGCTGGGCAGCCCCGTGGCGATCCGGGTCGGCAACTCGGAGTGGCCGAAGTGGCGCACCGTGATGGCCGCCGACCCGGTCGACCCGGAGGAGCTGGCCGCGCAGGCCCGCAACGCGCCGCTGACCCGGCCCCGGCCCGGCCACGCCGACCTGGCCGGCATGCAGAAGTACGGCCACACCGACGCCCGGCCGATCCTCGAGCGCGCCAGCGCCCGCGAGACCGCCGCCCGGGTGGCCGTCGGCGTCGTCGCCAAGGCGCTGGTCAAGCAGGCGCTCGGCATCGACGTGGTGTCGCACGTCATCGAGCTGGGCTCGGTCGCCGCGAAGGCGGGCCTGATCCCGGCCCCCGAGGACGCGGACCGCATCGACGCCGACCCGCTGCGCTGCCTCGACCCCGAGGCCAGCGCGCGGATGGTGGCCGAGGTGGACGCGGCCAAGGGCGACGCCGACACGCTGGGCGGCATCGTGGAGGTGCTCGCGTACGGCGTACCGCCGGGCCTGGGTTCGCACGTGCAGTGGGACCGCAAGCTCGACGCGCGGCTGGCCGCCGCGCTGATGTCGATCCAGTCGGTCAAGGGCGTCGAGATCGGCGACGGCTTCACCCAGGCGCGGTCGCGCGGCTCGGTCGCCCACGACGAGATCGTGCCGACCGCCGAGGGCGTCAAGCGCGTCACGGACCGTGCGGGCGGGCTCGAGGGCGGCATCACCAACGGTGAGAACCTGCGGGTACGCGCCGCACTCAAGCCGATCTCCTCGCTGAACCGCGCGCTGCAGACCATCGACGTCGTGACCGGCGAGGCGACGACCGCGATCAACCAGCGCTCCGACATCACGGCGGTGGCCGCCGGCGGCGTCGTCGCCGAGGCGATGGTGGCGCTCGTGCTGGCCGAGGCCGCGACCGAGAAGTTCGGCGGCGACTCGGTGGCCGAGATCTGCCGCAACCTGGACGGCTACCTCGCCAGTCTGCTGATCCGCTGATGGCACCCGCCGCGGTGCTGATGGGCCCGCCCGGTGCCGGTAAGACCACCGTCGGGCAGGCGGTAGCCGGGCTGCTCGGCGTCGCGTTCGCCGACACCGACCACCTGATCGAGGAGCGGGCGGGCAAGCCGATCACGGAGATCTTCTTCGACGACGGCGAGCCCGCGTTCCGCGCGCTGGAACGCGAGACGATCGTCACCGCGCTCGAGGAGTTCGACGGCGTGCTCGCGCTGGGCGGCGGCGCGATCCTCGACCCGGGCACCCGCGACCTGCTGCGCCCGCAGCGCGCGGTCTTCCTCTCCGTCGAGCTGGCCGCCGCGGTCAAGCGGGTCGGGCTGGGCGCGGGCCGCCCGCTGCTCAGCGTGAACCCGCGGGCGACGCTCAAGTTCCTGCTGGAGGAGCGCCGCCCGCTCTACGCCTCGGTCGCCACCCACACGGTCCGGACCGACGAGCGTCCGCCCGAGGAACTGGCCGCCGAGATCGCCGGCCTCA
>CAKUMG010001475.1 GCA_934667465.1 uncultured Actinoplanes sp.
CACCTACACCACGACGGCGGGCGGGACCGACGCCGGCAAACTCGACCTGCTGCGCGTCACCGGCGGCCACGCCGTCACCGCAACCCCCTGAGATCAAGAACCGGCCACCTCAGGCGTACGGGTGACGGGCGCCCACGGGCTGGGCGGCCGCGGCTGTCGTAACAAGTCGTGCCTACGGTGAGCACCATGATCCCTGTACGCCGTCCGGCCGCCGCCCGATGACCTGGCAGACCGGGCTGGCCGGGTTCGCCGCCGGGCTGCTGATCTCGCTGGTGACCGCGCCGGTCGGCGTGTCCGGGGCCGTGTTCCTGCTGCCGGTGCAGCTCAGCCTGCTCGACGTGCCCAGCCCGGCCGTCACCCCGACCAACCTGCTCTACAACGTCGTCGCCGGGCCGGGCGCCCTGGCCCGTTACCGCCGCGCGGGTGCTCTCACCGGCCCGCTGACCCGGCTGCTACTGGCCGGCACGCTGCCCGGTGTCGTGCTCGGCGCGTGGGTGCGCGTGTTCGCCATCCCGGGGCCGCGTGTCTTCCGCCTCGTCGTCGCCGTGGTCCTGCTGCCCCTCGGGGTGTGGCTCGTCGCCCGCGCCGCCCGCCCCGGCATCCCGGACCGGGCCCCGTTGTCGCGGCGCACCACCGCCGGTCTCGGCGTCGCGGTCGGTGTCGTCGGCGGGATCTACGGGATCGGCGGCGGCTCGCTGCTCGGCCCGCTGCTCGCCGGCCGCGGCACCCCGATGTCGGCGATCGCACCCGCCGCGCTGGCCTGCACGTTCGTCACCTCGATCGCCGGTGCCGTCACCTACGGGCTGCTCGCACTGGGCACCGACGGCGACATCGCCCCGCACTGGCTGCTCGGCCTGCTCTGCGGCGCCGGTGGCCTGATCGGCGGCTACAATACGGATGTCGGCCAGCGCATGAACGAGAATGGCACGTCATGGGACTGGGGCTCCGGCGGCTGGTCGATCGAGACGCGCAATCGGGACCAGTTGCGCAGGGACGGTGCGGATACGGCGACCCTGTCCGTGGACGCGGGACAGCCGCACATCTTGACGCTTTATCACGACCGCGACAACTGGGCGATGCCGAAGGAGTGGAATCCGACCGCGAGGACGTATGATGCGACGCTGATTCCCGCGATTGGAAAGTACTACAAGTGGGAGGGACGAAACTTCGACGGAGACTACTGCGAGATCCTGTGCTTTGACCGAATCCTGAACGAGAGCGAGACGCGCATTGTGGAGAACTACCTCGCCGAGAAGTGGCTTGGCCAGGCGGTGCATGAGGAGATTGACCGTGGCGGGCACCTGTCCGCCGGGACGACGCTGCGCGTGGCGGCGGGCGCGACGCTCGACCTGAACGGCTGCTCGGTCACGGTGTCCGGACTGGAGGGCACCGGGACGATCACGAACTCGTCCGCCGTCGCTGCGACGGTGACGGTCACGGGCCCTGCCGCGTTCAGCGGCGTCGTGGGCGGCCCGGTCACGCTGCGTGTGTCGGGCGAGTCGACGGTCGGCGCGCGGTTCGACGCCGGCGCGGCTCTGGCTGTCTCGGGCGGCAACGTCACGGCGGGGAAGCACGTCCTCACGCCGCCGACGGACGGCCTCGCCTACTGGTGCGACGCGGGCCGGCGCGACACGATCCTCTGCAATGAGTCGGGCAGCGTGACGGGGTGGCTGAGCCGCGTTGAATCGTCCGCGAAGGGGCTCTTCAACGCCGGAGACGTGACTCGCAAGAAGAGGCGCAGACAGCCTGCGTCACAATTCTGGCCACCTTGCTCGTCGCGTATGGGGTGTGGCTCTCGGTGAGGCTCATCA
>CAKUMG010001476.1 GCA_934667465.1 uncultured Actinoplanes sp.
TCAGCCAAAGACCGCGGCCTACGAGCAGCAGGAGCCCGAGCAGCCGAAGCGCCATCCGGTGCGGACCAGCCTGCTCGCGCTGCTCCTGCTCGGGGTGCTCGGCGGCGGCCTCTATGTCGGCTACCGGTACACCCAGGACCAGTACTACGTCGGCGCGACGTCCGCGGGCAACCTCGCGGTCTTCCAGGGCGTGCCCGGCGAGATCGCGGGGCTCGACCTCTCGACCGTCGCCGAGACCAGCACCGCCAGCCTCGACGACCTGACCACGGTCGCGCAGGACCGGGTCAAGCAGGGCATCCACGCGGAAAGCCGGACCGACGCCACGCGCCGGCTCAACGAGCTGACCAGCGAGGACGCGTCCAACCCCAATCTCAAGCCCGTGTGCGCGCCGCTCGGCGCGGCAGCGTCGGAGGAGCCCTCGGGCTCGCCGTCGGCGCAGCCGTCCGCCGGGGCGTCGGCGACCGGAAGGACGTCGGCTCCCGCGCGGGCCGGCTCCTCCTCGGCGCCGCAGTCCGCGCCCGCCTCCACGCCGGATGCCCAGCCCTCGGCTCCGACCCCGCCGGTCTCCAACGACCCGGTCGGGTGCCGGCCCGTCGACTGAGTGCCGCGCCCTACCGAAGTCTGGGGACTGCTTTCTTGACCGCGCCCGCCCTTCCGGCTCCCACACCCGCGTCGACGGGTGAGATGCCCCGTGTCCCGGGCACGAAGACCGGACGCAACGCGGAGCTCGGGCTGCTCGCCTTCGCCATGGTGATCGTCGCGATCTTCGGCGCCACGGCGGAGGCCAACCAGCTCGACGAGGTCACGCCGACGTTCTGGACGGCGGCGGCCCTGCTCAGCATCCTGTTCCTGGGGCTGCACGTCGTCGTGCGCTTCTTCGCGCCGTACGCGGATCCGGTTCTGCTGCCCACCGTGGCCCTGATCAACGGGCTGGGCGTCGCCTTCCTGCGCCGCCTGAACATCCAGGACGCGCTCGAGCTGAACCAGGAGCCCCCCGGGGTCTTCGGCGGCACGGCGGGCCGGCAGCTCATGTGGACGCTGATCGCCCTGGTGCTGGCGGCGGTGCTGCTGATCGTGGTGCGGGACCACAAGGTGGTCTCCCGCTACGCGTACACCCTGGGTCTTGCCGGCATCATCCTGGTCATGCTGCCGGCGGTCCTGCCGGCGAGCATCTCCGAGCGCAACGGCGCCCGCCTGTGGGTCCAGATCGGCTCGTTCTCGTTCCAGCCGGGCGAGTTCGCCAAGATCTGCCTGGTGTCGTTCTTCGCCTACTACCTGGTGCGCAAGCGCGAGGTGCTGTCGCTGGCGAGCCGCCGCTTCCTGGGCATCGACTTCCCGCGCGGACGCGACCTCGGGCCGGTGGTCACGGTGTGGTTGCTCTCCCTGCTGGTCCTGGTGTTCGAGAAGGACCTCGGCACGGCGCTGCTCTACTTCGGCTTGTTCGTGGTGACGCTCTATGTCGCCACCGAACGCGCGAGTTGGCTGATCATCGGTCTGCTGCTGTTCTTCGGCGGCGTCTATGTGGCCTACCTGCTTGGCGCCTCGGTCGGTGGTCCGTTCGCGAACTTCTACGACCGGGCCGAGGTGTGGCTGAACCCGTTCTCCCAAGAGGAGTACGACCGCATCGGCGGCAGCTATCAGCTGGTGCAGAGCCTGCTCGGCTTCGGCACCGGCGGCCTCTTCGGCACGGGGCCGGGTGCCGGGTCGCCGGACTTCGTGCCCGAGTACGAGACCGACATGATCTACTCCGGCCTCGGCGAGGAGATCGGGCTCTTCGGGCTCACCGCGCTACTCGTCTTCTATCTCCTG
>CAKUMG010001477.1 GCA_934667465.1 uncultured Actinoplanes sp.
CGATCTGCCGGGCCGAGACGAACGCGTCGGCCCGCCCGCCGTTCAGCTCGTCGGTCCGGGACAGCACCAGCACGGTGGCGATCGGCGTGGCCCGGGCGACCGCGCTGTCCTGGTGCGCGCGCAGCGGTTCCAGGTCCGCGGGCCGGGCGGCCGGCGTCAGGTGCAGCACCGCGTCCGCGTCGTCCAGTGTGGCGCCGTCCCCGGGCGTGTCCAGCAGCGTCATCTGCCGCAGCGCCCGGCTCGGCCAGTGGATCACCAGGTCGCCGTCGGTCTCACCGGTGCGCGGCCCGTCCGGCGTCATGGTCAGCGGCAGTTCGAAAGGATCACCATCCCGGGGGTACGCGGTGGCCCGCGGCCCGGCGCCGTCCTGATACCAGACCGTGGTGTCGTCGCCGGGCGCGGTCACCGGCGCGACGCGGTCCCCGATCAGCGCGTTGACCAGGGTGGACTTGCCGGTACCGGCGCGGCCCGCGACCGCCACCCGCAACGGCTCGGTCCACCGGTGCCGCTGATGCCGCAGTGTCACCACCCGCGGATGGGCGGCGAGCGTGTCGTCGAGCAGGCTCTGCACCGTACCGGCGAGGTTCGTGGTCATGCGGGCTGCAGCTGCTGGGCCTGGCGGTAGAGGCCGGCCAGCTCGCGCAGACTGAGCTCGATCTCGCGCTGGCGGCGTTCGGTCTGGGCCACGTCCGCGTCGGCGGCGAGTTTCGCGGTGCGCACGGAGTGCACGATCGCGTCCTGCAACCGGTCCGTCAAGTCCAGGAAGTGGTCGCGCAGCAGCCGGTGCGCCTGCCGGACCGTGTCCTTGCCCTCCTTGCTGACCAGCAGGAAGAAGTCGTCGACGTGCCGCTGGGTGCGGGTCCGGGCCGCGGCCTGCCGTCGTTTCAGCAGCGTCTTGCTCTCGTCGTGCACGGTCTTGCCGCCCAGGATCGCGCCCGCGCCGACCGACACCGGGTTGATCAGCGGCATCCCGGCGAGGCTGGTGGCCAGGCCGACCATCAGGATGCCGCCGTACGAGCCGCGCAGCCCGGTCAGCGCCTTCTGCGTGATGGTGAACTTCTCCACGCCCGGCTGCTCGATCGCGGGCACCAGTCGGTCCAGGTCGTCCGGCACGTGCATGCGCCAGGTCGGCAGCGCGTCCGGGCCGTACTCACCGAAGTGCGCCGCGACCCGGTGCGAGATCCACTCGCACTGCGCGATCAGCCAGCCGAAGTTTGCCTCCGCGGCCGCCTTCAGCTCCCGGTCCAGCCACGACGCGAACTCGTCCAGGTAGTCCACCCCCGGCGTGGCCGAGAACAGCCGCTGGTCGATGTTGCGAGAGCCGTAGGAGATGAACCCGTCCGTGGCGTCGCGCCCCTGCCCGGCGGGCTTGCGCGGGTCCACGTTCCCCTTGAGCAGGAACTGGCTCACGTACGGCCCCACCTGCTCGCCGGGAAAGATGCCCCGGAACAGGTTCTGCGCCGTCACGGGGAACGTGCCGCCAAAGCGCGGGAACTCCGCGTTCAGCGAGGTGATGGCGGCCGCCGCGTCCGTGTCGGTGTCGTACTGCGAGAACGGCACGTCGCGCAGGGCCGCCATCCAGTACAGCTCGCCCATCTCGTGCGCCGCCACGTCGCTGTCGAAGCGCGGGGCGGGGGGGATGGTGCGCTCCTGCGCGTCCGGCCCCGCGATGTCGAACGTCAGCCCGGCCTGCGGGTTGGTGAGCTTCACCGGCGAGGAGCCCGTGGAAAAGACGATCTCCTCGAAGTCGTGCGGGTCGCGGCTCTCCAGGGCGCGCAGCAGGGTGGCGTACGAGGCGGGGACCGGGT
>CAKUMG010001478.1 GCA_934667465.1 uncultured Actinoplanes sp.
CAGAAGCGGGTGGGCGGCCTCAAGCGGCAGGTGGCGGCGGGGGTGCAGACGCCGTCGCTGGACGGCCGCGGCCCGGCGCCGGTGCCCCGCTGCGTGGGCTCGTCGCCGAGCAGCAGGCCCGGGTCGAGCGGGTCGGGCCGCGGCGGGGCCTCCTCGGCGCGGCCGGCGCCGTTCGGCGAGAGGTGGGCGAGCAGGTCGTCGAAGCTGCGGGACCGGCCCGGACCCCGCCCCGGGGACTCGCCGTCGTCCCCGGCCGGGGGGAACGATCCGGAGAACTGCCCGGGCTGCGACGCCGGCTGGAACGACGGCGGTGGCGGCGGCACGGCAAAGGACCGGAGATCGTTCGACGGGGGGTCGGTGGGCAAGGAGCGCTCCCGGGTGTAGGGACGGATCTCGGTCGCCGGGCGGCGCCAGGCGGGGACGTCACCCTCCGGATCCAGGGCGGAGCCGGCATTGGACCACGGGCTCTCCCGCGGGCCCCAGCCGTTCATCAGGGCACGGTCACGCGACTCGGCACCGTTACCGCCGTCCGCGGTACTCGCGTCACCGGAATGCCCTGTTTCGTCCACACCGCGCTCCTCGCTTGCCCCGTGCTGAGGCTACCGTGTTGTGGCAGTGGCGATAAGTTGCAGCGTCGCGACTTTTGCCCGCCCGGGACGCGACCTCCGCCGAACCGGGCAAGCCGCGTCGCCGCGCGGGTGAGACCTAGCTCCGGGAGTTGGTAGACATGACCGCTGCGTCCGGCGGAGCACAGACGGCGGGGCGCCCGACGCGCCTGCCGCGCTCCGCACGCCGTAAGCAACTGCTTGCCGCCGCGCAGCAGATTTTCGTCGCCCAGGGCTACCACGCGGCCGCCATGGACGAGATCGCCGAGCGGGCCGGTGTCTCCAAGCCCGTGCTCTACCAGCACTTCCCCGGCAAGCTCGAGCTCTATCTCGCGCTGCTGGACACGCACTGCGACGCGATAATCGCCAAGGTGCGCGGGGCGATGATGGCCACCCCGGACAACAAAGAGCGGGTCAAGGGCGCGGTCCGGGCCTACTTCGACTTCGTCGACCACGAGAGCGAGGCGTTCCGGCTCGTCTTCGAGTCGGACCTGCGCAACGACCCCCAGGTCCGCGAGCGGGTCGAGCGGGTCGAGCAGGGCTGCATCGCCGCGGTCACCGACACCGTGGTCTCCGACACAGGCCTGCGCCGCGCCGACGCCGAGCTGATCGCGTCCGGCCTGGTGGGCGCCGCGGGCCAGGCCGCCCAGTTCTGGCTGGCGACCGGCCGCCAGACCGCCAAGGACGACGCGGAAGCGCTGGTCATGGCCCTGATCTGGCGGGGCATCGCGAGCTTCCCGCTGCAGGGTGAGTCAACTCCGGGTGCCGCGACGGAAATCGGCTAGCCTTCATGTCGGAAGACTGCTGAGAGGGAGGGACCCCGTGGAGGTCAAGATCGGCGTGCAGTACGCCCAGCGCGAGCTCGTGCTGGAGAGCGCGCAGTCGCCGGCCGAGGTCGAGCAGGCCGTGGCCGAGGCGATGGCCAAGGACAGCGTCCTGACCCTGACCGATGAGAAGGGCCGCAAGGTGATCGTCCCGATCGCCAAGGTGGCGTATGTGGAGATCGCCGAGAGCTCCAACCGCCCGTTCGGCTTCACCACCCGCTGAGGCGGCCACGCGGGGCGCCGGCTGCGACGCTCTGCGCGGTCACCGCACGATCGGTCGTGGCGGGCAATTCGCCCCGACCCGCACGACGGGCCGCGTTCTGCGCGGCCCCGCAGGAAACAGGTCGCGCCCGGCGCGACCCGGCCCGGCCGGCCC
>CAKUMG010001479.1 GCA_934667465.1 uncultured Actinoplanes sp.
GCTGCACTCCCCCACCGCGCGCCCGGCGGAGAAGCGCCCGCGACGACGGCACGGGACGCCGCCCGCGGCCCGAGGCGCGCCCGGCGACGGCACCGCGTGGCACGGCCGCGGTCACTCGCCCGGCGTGACCGGGGCACCGCGGGCCGCACACGATCACTCGCCGGGCGTGACCGGGGCACCGCGCGCCGACCGCGTACCGGTCACTTGCCGGGCGTGACCAGGACGCCGGCCGCGATCAGGATCAGCAGCATGGTGAGGACCGCGGCGAGCGCCACCGCGAACCGCCGGATCTTGCCCGTCCGGCGGCGGCCCGGCAGGACGGCCGCGACCAGGGCGGCGATCATGCCGGCGACCGCGAGGGGCAGCAGGACGATCGCGTTGCCGGTGCGCAGCGGCAGGATCGCGGACGCGTCGTAGAGCGCCAGGATCAGCGCCGGCACCCCGAACATCACCCCGCCGACCGCGGCGACCATGTTGAACGTCTCCTGGGCCTTCGCCTCCCGGGTGACCGCGATGGTGGAGGCGGCGTTGAGCAGGCTGTGCAGCAGCGGCGCCTCCGCGCAGGCCTCGTCCTCCATCGCGCGGCAGTGGCGGACCCCGGCGTCCAGGACCGGGAACCAGCCGGCCCGCGCCGCACGCTTGGTGCCGGGCCGGGCGGGCAGCGCCGGGTCCTGCAGGCGCCGCTGCGCGTGGTAGGCGGCCGGGTTCGTGATCCACGCGCCCATCCCGCCCCGGGCGGCCTCGCGGGCCTCGTCGGCGACGCGGCCGACCAGCGTGGACAGCTCCACCACGTCGGCGAGCACGCTCTCCAGCCGGCCGCTGCTGCCCCGCAGGTTGCTGCCGAGCAGGTGTTCGAGGCCGTAGCGGAACACCCGCAGCTCGCGGATCGTGCCCCGGGACCGTTCCGCGTGCGCCTTCGCGATCTCGGTGGCCAGGCCCTCCGGGTCGGGCCGGCTGCCGTGCGGCTCCGCCTTCACCGTGGTGGCGAGCAGGTCGGTGAGCCGGTCGTCCTCGAGCACGATGCGCCAGTTCGTGGCGGTCGGCCCGGCCGGGCTCGTGCCGACGTCGGTCAGCCACATGCCCCGTACGACAGCGGTCAAGGTCGTCCGCAGGTCGTTGTGGACAGTCACCCGCAGGTCGCCCACCACGATCAGGCGTTCGGCGCCGGAGGTGAGGACGGCCAGCAGCGGCACGGCCCGGACCGCCGCACCGGCGGGGACGGGCACGTCGTAGGAGGGCGGGACGGCACTGGCCCGGTCCGGGGGTACGACCTCGACGGTCACGCTGAACGGCGCGACCGGGCGGCGGGAGCGTTCGGTCATGCGGAAGAGGGTCATGTCGGCAGGGTAGGGCGGCAGTGGTACAGGAATGAACCACCCGGGACGCGGGCGGCGCTACGGTCGGCCCCATGACGCCACGACGGAGCGCCGACCCCGCGGTCGGCGAGGAGATCCGGGCCCGCCGCCTCCTGCGGGGGTGGAGTGTCCGCTACGCCGCCAGCAGGGCCGGGATCTCGCACGCCACCTGGAGCCGGATCGAACGGGGGCGGCAGGCGGCCGACAACCGGTTCATGCTGGCGGACATCGCCGGGGCGCTGGAGTGCGCGCCCGCCGACCTGGCCGGGGCCGTGGTGCCGGCACCCGACCGGAAGGCCGCGGCGGCGCAGGCCGGCGTGCTGGAGCTGCGCCGCGCGCTGGTCGACATCGACCTGAGCGAGCCGCCGGCCGGTGCCGCGCCGCCGCTGGCCGCGCTGGCGCGCAGCGTCGCCGTCGCGGACACGCTGTACGGGGCGTGCGACTACGCGG
>CAKUMG010001480.1 GCA_934667465.1 uncultured Actinoplanes sp.
CGGCCGGGTCCGGGTGCTCCGGGATGGAGGCCGCGTCCGGGCGGTCCGGGGCAGCGCCGGGGGTGGGGCGGTCCGGCGCGGTGGCCGGGTCCGGGCGGTCGGGGGTGGGGTCGGTGGGCGGAGGTGTCATGCGAGGCCCATCTTGACGAGCACGTCGGTGACGGTGCGGCGCTCCTCGGCCACGAACGTCTCGAACTCCGGGCCGGCGAGCGTGACGTCGCCCCAGCCGCGCCGCTGCAGCGTCTCCTGCCAGGCCTCGCTGCGGGTCATGCGCACGATCAGCTCCTCCAGGGCCCGTTCGTCCTCCGGGCTGATGCCGGCCGGGGCGACCACGCCGCGCCAGTTGGTCAGCTCGACGTCGACGTCCTGTTCGATCAGGGTCGGCACGTCCGGCAGGGCCGGCAGCCGCTCGGCGCTCGAGACGGCCACCGCGCGGATCGTGCCCGCCTTGATCTGCGCCTCGAGCTCGGAGACGCCGGACACGCCCGCGACCGCGCGCCCGGAGAGCAGCGTCGACAGGGCCTCGCCGCCGCCCGAGTGCGCCACGTAGTTGACCTTGCCGGGGTCGAGGCCGGCCGCGTCCGCGACGAGCCCGGCGAGGATCTGTTCGGCGCCGCCCGCGGAACCGCCCGCGAACGAGACCGCCCCGATGTCCTCGCGCATGCGGGCGACGAGGTCACGCGCGTCGCGTACGGGGGAATCGGCCGGCACCACGATCACTTCCCAGTCGGTCGTGAGCCGCGCCAGGGGCGTCACGTCGTCGAGGGTGACCGGCGAGTCGTTGCTCTCGATCGCGCCCACCATGACCAGGCCCATCGCCATGATCTGGGTGGAGTCGCCCCGGTAGCGGTCGAACTGGCTCAGCCCGATGGTCCCGCCGGCCCCGGCGACGTTGTAGACCTCGGTGCGGCCCACCAGGTCGCGCAGCGCGGTCTGCATCTCGCGCGCGGTCTGGTCCCAGCCGCCGCCGGGCGCGGCCGGCGCCATCAGCCGCAGCTGCCGCCCGGCCAGGAAGTCGGCAGCCGTGGCGGACTCGTCCTCGCGGGCCACCAGCGTCGTGACGAGCAGCAGCACCGTGGCGAGCGCCGCCGCCGCGTACGGAATCACGGCCCTTGACCGCCGGACGTCGACCATGCTCGCCTCGTCTACGATCACCAGCGAGGTCGGCTTGAGCTCGGACAGCGTCGCGACCCTGTCCGTCATGGCCCGCCGCTCCCGCTCCTCCAGGGCCACCTCGGCGGCCGGGCGGGCCGGCGGCACGAGCGCCAGGCGCAGATGCTGGGCCAGCGCCGCCGGGGTCGGGTGGTCGAAGACGAGCGTCGCGGGCAGCCGCAGGCCGGTGACGGCGCCGATCCGGTTGCGCAGCTCGATGCCGGTCAGCGAGTCCATGCCGAGATCGAGGAAGCCGCGCTCGGAGCGCACCTCGCCGCCGGAGGGATAGCCGAGCACGACCGCGACATGCGTACGCACGAAGTCGAGCACGAGTCCGTGCCGTTCCTCGTCGGGGATGCCGATCAGGCGCTCCCGCAGCGGGGGCCCCTCGACCTCCGCCGGGCGGGCGGCGGCAGAGCGCACCGGGGTCCGCACGAGCGAGCGCAGCAGGTGCAGCAGCGGCCCGTTCATCGCGCTCAACGCGCCCTGGGCGAACAGCAGCGGCACCACCACGGGCCGGGGCTCGCGCAACGCCGCGTCGAAGAGCGTCATCCCGTACGAGGTCTCCATCGGGCGCAGCCCCATCCGCTGGACCCGGCGCACATCGAGCTCGGTCAGCGCGCCGGTCATCCCGGTGGGTTGCGCCCACGGGC
>CAKUMG010001481.1 GCA_934667465.1 uncultured Actinoplanes sp.
TCCGCTCCCGGCGACGGTGCGGGGCTGCACCCGTACGGCTGAAAACTCCTCTGCATCCCTGACCAGTCAAGGCCGAGGAGCGCACGCCGGATGTCGAAGCACCGTCTGACCCGTCCCACCCGCCGTACCCGTACCAGCAGCGCAGCAGTTCTTGCCGTCGCCGCCGCCTTCGCAGGAACCGTCGCCGGGGCGCCGTCGCCGGCCTCCGCCGCGATCCCGGTGAGCGCGCAGAAGTGGTCGTCGCTGATGCGGCAGAGCCTCACCCCGAGCCCCGAGTACGTGCAGCTGGCCGGCACTCTCGCCACCCAGCGCACCGCGCTCGTCACCCGCGCCACCAAGGTCACCACCGGCCGCGTCACGCACGCCGCCGCCCAGTCGGCGATGACCACCGCCGTCACCACCGACGCCACCGCCCGCACCCGTCTCGCGGTCGCGGTCGAGGCGCTGACCAGCGCGAAGAACAACCGTACGGTGGCTCTGCAGCGCCGCCCCCGCAACGTGGCCGCGGAGAACCGCGCGCAGACCGCCGTGACCACGGCGGCCACCCTCGTCACCACCCGCCGCGCCGAGGCCCGCCAGGCCGCCGCCGTGCTGCGCACCGCCCGGACCGCGTCCGCGACCGCCACCACCGACCTCGACACCGCCACCGTCGCCTGGCAGACCACCTCCGACCGGATCAAGGCGGACCAGGCGAAACTCGCGACCCTCGACACCGACTCCGCCGAGCTCGCGGCCCGGGCGGCCGCCCTCAGCCGGCAGGTGGTCACCGAGACCCGCGCCACCTTCACCACCGCCGACGCCACCACGGTCAACGGCATCACGGTGCACAAGAGCGTCGCGTTCGCGTTCCGTCAGATGCTCGCCGACGCGAAGGCCGACGGCATCGTCCTCTCGGGCGGCGGCTTCCGCACCAAGCAGCGCCAGATCGAGCTCCGCAAGATCAACGGCTGCCCCGACGTCTACACCGCCCCGGCGTCCTCCTGCCGCGTGCCGACGGCCATCCCGGGCCGCTCGCTGCACGAGATCGGCATGGCCGTCGACATCACCCAGGGCGGACGCACCCTCACCGCGGGCAGCTCCGGCTTCAAATGGCTGGTCGCCAACGCCGGCGAGTACGGCTTCGTCAACCTGCCCTCCGAGGCCTGGCACTGGTCCATCACCGGCGGCTGACCCGCGCACACACGAGAAAGGGACGCCCCGGAAGTTCCGGGGCGCCCCTTTCCGCGCTGACGAAGGTGTTACCAGAGCTCGGAAGGCAGGAAGCTCTTCGAGTCACCGCCGCTGTGGACGACGATGCGTACGCCGTCGGCCCGCCCGCCGTCCTGCCCCGGCCACCAGGCCGCCCACCAGCCGCCACCGGTCGACGCCTGGACCTTGGTGCCGTCGGTCAGCTCGACCTCGACCTTCGTGACGCCGTCCCCGACGCGGCCCATCGCGCTGGAGTACCAGCCCTCGGGCCCCTCCATCGCGCCCATCGAGTCGGACCGCACCCGTCCCGCGCCCGGCGGCTCGGTGTCCGGCGCGAGCAGGTCACCGCCGGCCGCCATCTCCTCGGACGGGTCGAGGACGAAGCAGGCGGTCAGGGCCGTACGGTCCTTCCGCACCAGCAGCAGCGAGGCGTCCCCGCGCCGCTCGGAGAGCACGATGTCGGCCGCGGTCGGCGGGGTCTTCCAGTCCTCGCCCCAGCCGGCGGCGCACTTCCGGGCCTGCGGCAGCGCGTCGGCGCCGGGCACGGCGGCGGGGGTGGCGGTCCAGGACGCGTACGCCCGGTTGCCTTTCTCACCCGGCACGAGCTGCAC
>CAKUMG010001482.1 GCA_934667465.1 uncultured Actinoplanes sp.
GCGCAGGCCACTCCAGCTGCCGCCCCGGCCGGCGCCGCTCGAGCGAGCACTGACCCGACCCCCGCCGCGACGGCTGCAAGCGCGCCCACTGTGGCACCGGCGGCGAGCGCGGCACCGGCCGGGAACGCGGCTCCGGCGCCTCGGACGCCGCCGCCGCTGAGCCCGCAAGCGCTCAACCCGCAGGCACCGGCCCCGAAGGCACCGCAACCGCAGGCGCCGCCGCCGCAGTATCCGGTCCACCCGTTCGGCACGTACGAGCGTCCGCCCACCGTCTGGCAGACGTTCCGCACAAAGCACTGGCCCGGCCCCGAGAAGGCGCAGAACCGCGCCGTCCCGGCCGGTGTGCTCGCCGGCGCGCTCGGCTTCCTGATCTTCCTGCCGCTGGACCGGGTCGGTATCGGCTGGTTCCTCGGCTGGCTCGCGCTCGCCCTCGGGGTCGCGTTCGCCGTCCGCAGGTCTCCCGCGCTGTCGCGCCACGAGCGGCTGGTCCGGGCCGGCTGGGCGGCGGCAGCGCTGGCTCTGCTGCTCGTGCCGGCGTTCCGTAACGCGTGGTGGCTGGTGACGTTCAGTGTGCTGGGTGCGATCGGGTGCACCGCGCTGGCGATCGCCGGTGGCCGACAGGTCCGGTCGATCCTGTTCAGCCTGGTGGTGGCGCCGTGGGCGGCGTTCGCCGGGATTCCGTGGGTCCGTCGCCATCTGAAGGCGGGGCGTAACCCGGGGATCGCGCGGCGGGTGTTCTTCTCGGTCGCGCTCACCGCCGTGGTGCTGCTGGTCTTCGGTGGGCTGCTGTCCTCGGCCGACGTGGCGTTCTCCCGGCTGCTCGACGGTGCCGTACCCGATCTCGCCGTGGGGTCGATCTTCCAGTGGGTGCTGCTGGCCGTCGCCGGTGGGCTGCTCGCCGTCTCCGGGATCTACACGCTGACCGCGCCGCCGGTGATCTCCAGCGTGGACACCGAGGGCCGGGGCCGGTTCGGGCTGCTCGAGTGGGCGCCCGCCGGTGCCGCGCTGGTGCTGCTGTTCTGCGGCTTCGTGGCGGTGCAGTTCACCGTCCTGTTCGGGGGCAGCCGGCACGTGCTCGAGACGGCCGGGCTCAGCTACTCCCAGTACGCCCGCAGCGGCTTCTGGCAGCTGGTCGCGGTCACGCTGCTGTCGCTGGCGCTGATCGCGGGCCTGGCCCGCTGGGCGAAGCGGGACCAGCCGGGGGAACGGATGCTACTGCGCGTACTGCTGGGTCTGCTCTGTGGTCTGAGTGTCGTCATCGTGGTGTCGGCGCTGTCGCGGATGTGGGAGTACCAGCGGGTCTACAGCTTCACCGGCGAGCGGATCTTCGTCATGGCGGCCGAGCTGCTGCTGGGCGTGATCTTCGTGATGATCGCGATCGCCGGCATCAAGTGGCGGGGCCGGTGGATCCCGGGCACGACCGTCGGTCTCGCGGTGCTGATGCTGCTCGGGCTCGCCGCGCTCGACCCGGAGGGCTATGTCGCCAGCCGGAACGCGGCCCGCTACGAGGGTTCCGGCAAGATCGACGCCTGGTATCTGCGGGCCCTGTCCGCCGATGCGACCCCGGCACTGACGGAATTGCCCGATCCGGTACGCCGCTGCACGCTCAGCTGGATCGCCGAGGAGCTCGACGATCCGGACCCCTGGTACGCGTGGAACCTCGGCCGGCAACGCGCCCGCGAGGCCCTCGACGCCCTGGGCCCGGCCGCGATCGGCAACCAGCAGGACTGCCGCGCCGCCGACCAGTTCGACCTGCCCAAGACGCGCCGCTGAGCGACCGTCCGGCGCCGGGG
>CAKUMG010001483.1 GCA_934667465.1 uncultured Actinoplanes sp.
GGCGGCGGTGCCGAGCACCAGCCAGGCGAGGCCGAGGATCAGGTTCTGCACGGAGCGGGACGAGGTCTCCGCGTGCTCCGGCGGGGGTGCGTCGTCGTCCAGCGGCACGACGCGCGGCCGGCTGCCGGGCGGTGGCGGGGGCAGCGGTGGCTCGTCCATCACCGCGGTGGTGCTCGTGCCGGGCCGCGGCGACGCGGCGGGCCGGACCGTGCGGCGGCGGGTGCGGCGGGTCTGCGTGCGCGCCTTCTCCTGCGCCTTCTCCCGCACGGTGTTGGCGGCGCGCAACGTGTCCCGCTGGAACATCGCGGTGTTCAGATCCGCCGCCAGCTGCGCGCGCTCCTTGGCGAGCTTCATGTCGCGCTGCTTCAGCTCGGCCATGGCCGCGTCTATCCGGGAGATCTCCTCCTGGAACGTGTTCACGTGGCCGCAGTAGGGGCAGCGCACCGCCGGGTTGATCTGCCGGCCGCAGGAAGCGCAGGGATAGGTTGCCATGGGTCACCCTCCACGTTCACTTCCGCGATCGCCCTCATAGGAAGCATGCCGAAACGACCCTTGTGTTGGGTAGCCCTGGCGATCTATTTCCACGCGAGCGGGCACGGAAACGGCCGGGATTCCGTGCGGAACCCCGGCCGTCGTGAAGCGTTGAACCGTTACGGGCGGCCCATGCCCCGGTACTCCCAGCCGGCGGCGACCCACGCCGTGTTGTCCAGGCAGTTCCGGCCGTCGATGACCTTCTTGCCCTTGGCGATCTCGCCGAGCGCGACCGGGTCGGCGTTGCGGAACTCGGCCCACTCGGTCAGCACGCAGACCAGGTCGGCGTCCTGCACGGCCGCGGTCATGCTGTCCTCGTAGGTGACCGTGGGCAGCGCGCGGGCGGCGTTCTCGTTGCCCTGCGGGTCGTAGGTGTGCACGTCCGCACCGGCCTTGCGCAGCAGCGCCGCGACCGCGAGCGCCGGAGCGTCCCGCACGTCGTCCGAGTTCGGCTTGAAGGTGGCGCCGAGCACCGCGATCTTGGTGCCGGACAGGTCCGGGCCGGCCGGGCCGAAGCGGCGGCCGAGCAGGTCCGCCGCGACCTGCAGCACCTTGGTGCGGCGGCGCAGGTTGATCAGGTCGACCTCGTGCAGGAAGCGCAGCGCCTCACCGGCACCGAGCTCCTGGGCCCGCGCCTGGAACGCGCGGATGTCCTTCGGCAGGCAGCCGCCGCCGAAGCCGACACCGGCCTGGAGGAAGCGGTTGCCGATGCGCGGGTCGTAGCCGATCGCCTTGGACAGCTGGGTCACGTCCGCGCCGGCGACCTCGCAGACCTCGGACATCGCGTTGATGAACGAGATCTTGGTGGCCAGGAACGCGTTCGCCGCGACCTTGACCAGCTCCGCGGTGGCGAAGTCGGTGACCACCATCGGGACCTCGCGGTCCTCGGTGGCGGCCAGGTCGAAGACGCCCTTGTGCGCGGCGAAGAGCATGCTGTTCGCCCAGTCGGTCTTGACGCCGACCACGATCCGGTTCGGGCGGAGCACGTCCTCGACCGCGAAGCCCTCCTGGAGGAACTCCGGGCTCCAGGCGACCTCGATGCCCAGGTCCGGGTCGGCGTGCTTGCTGACCAGCTGCTCGATCCACTCGGCGGTGCCGACCGGGACGGTGGACTTGCCCACGATCAGGGCCTTGCGCGTCACGTGCTGGGCGAGGCCGCTCACGGCCGCCTCGACATAGGAGAGGTCGGCGCCCATCCCGTCGGCGCGCTGCGGGGTGCCGACGCAGATGAAGTGCACGTCACCGTGCTCCGCGGTCTCGGC
>CAKUMG010001484.1 GCA_934667465.1 uncultured Actinoplanes sp.
CCTGGGCGCCTCCATGCTGTTCCGCTGACCGCCCGGAGCAAGGCCCGTCAGAGCGAGGCCGCCCGGAGCAAGGCCCGCCGGAGCGAGGTCGCCCGGAGCAAGGCCCGGCGGAGCAAGGCCCGCCGGAGCGAGGCCGCCCGGAGCAAGGCCGGCCGGGCGACCCGAGCGAGGCCGGCCGCCGGGCAACCCGGCCCGGCGATCCACAACGGAGGACGTCCCGTCCCGTGTGGAGTCGCCGAATCCGTGCTGAGCAGGGAAACCGTCCGCGTCGAGGCCACTTTCGTACGCAGCGCGGGAAAGTTCTTGCGTGCAGAGATAAAAGTTTCTGCATATCGAGGGTTTCCTTTCCGCTGGGCGCTGGGTTAGCGTCGCCTCACGTAACACGAGCGACACATCGTGTTAGCGAGAGCGCGTTGTGCCCCGGGAGGGATGCTGCATGCGGACCGGAATCTGGCTGATCGGGGCCCGCGGGTCGGTGGCGGTGACGGCCCTGGTGGGGGCGGCCGCGATACGGGCCCGGCTGGCGGACACCGTCGGATGTGTGACCGAGCTTCCCGGCGTGCGGAGTGCCGCGCTGCCGGGCTGGCCGGAGCTCGTCTTCGGCGGACATGACATCGTTGCCCTGCCGCTGGCGAAGAAGGCGGAGGCGCTGGCCGACGCCGGGGTGGTGCCCGCCCGGCTGGTCGCGGCGCTCGCCGGGGAACTGGCCGCCGCCGAGCGCGACGTGCGGCCGCTGCCCACAGGGGACACACAGGCCGAGATCGCCGACCGGATCGGCGCGGACCTGCGGGAGTGGCGCGAGCGGCACGCGCTCGAGCGGGTCGTGGTGATCGACGTGGCCACGACGGAGCCGCTGCTGGAGCCGAACCCGGCGTACGAGAGTCTCGCCCTGCTGGAGAGCGCGCTGCGCGAACCGGGCGCCGTGCTGCCCGCGAGCTCGCTCGCCGCGTACGCCGCCTTCCGCGAGGGCTGCGCGTTCGTGGACTTCACGCCGTCGACCGGCGCGCGGCTGCCCGCGCTCGCCGAGCTGGCCGAGCGGGAGCGCGTGCCGTATGCGGGCAACGACGGCAAGACCGGGGAGACGCTGGTCAAGTCGGTGCTCGCGCCGATGTTCGCGCAGCGCAACCTGCGGGTCACCAGCTGGTCCGGCCTCAACCTGCTCGGCGGCGGCGACGGCGCGAACCTCGCCGAGCCGGCCGCGAACGCCGCCAAGGTCGCCAGCAAGCAGCGCGTGCTCGGCGACGCGCTCGGCTACCAGCCCGAGGGGACCAGCCGGATCGACTACGTGGCCGAGATCGGCGACTTCAAGACCGCGTGGGACCTGGTCACCTTCGCCGGGTTCCTCGGCACCGGCATGCGGCTCGAGTTCACCTGGCACGGCTGCGACTCCGCGCTCGCCGCGCCGCTCATCCTCGACCTGGCCCGCCTCACCGCCGCCGCGCACGCCGCCGGGCGGTACGGCCCGCTGCCCGACCTCGGCTTCTTCTTCAAGGACCCGCTCGGCGACGGCCCGTCCGCGCTCGCCGAGCAGTTCGCCCGCCTCACCGACTTCGCCGCGGGGCTGCAGGCGTGACCACAGATCAAGGTCAAGACCACGATTCCGTACGCGGTGCGCGCGCCCCGGCGCCGCGCGGCGTCAAGGATCACCTCCGGGCGCTCGCCGAGCTCGTCCGCGCCCCGGCCGCCCTCACCGTCCCGGGCGACGTGCTCGCCGGGGCCGCCGCCACGGGCGCACCGGCCGGCCGGGCGCTCGGCCTGTCCGCCGCGTCGGTGTGCCTTTACTG
>CAKUMG010001485.1 GCA_934667465.1 uncultured Actinoplanes sp.
CCGCGAGCAGATCCTCAGCCACGTGTGGGGCTTCGACTTCAACCCGGCCTCCAACGTGGTCGACGTCTACGTGCGCGCCCTGCGCCGCAAGATCGGCGACGACGCGATCGAGACCGCGTACGGGATGGGGTACCGGCTCGGATGACGGTCACCGACTACGCCACGACCCCGCCCGAGGTCCCCGATCCCGCGGCGGCCCCTGCCGCGGTGGCGCGCCGCCGCGGCGTACCCCGGGGAGTGCTCTGGCCCTTGATAGGCCTGGCCGTACTCGCCCTGGCCGCCTGGCTCGCCACCCGCTCCGGCAGCGGCCCGGGCGGCTCCGCGGCGGTCACCCTGCTGGTGTTCACCGGCGCGGTGTGGTTCTGGACCTTCACCAAGGTCGACGACACGTACGTGGCTCTGGGCGCGGCGACGGTCCTGGTGCTGGCCGGGGTCATCGGCACCGGCGACCTGTTCGCGGCGCTCGGCGACGAGACGGTGTGGCTGCTGCTGGCCGCGTTCGTCATCGCCGCGGGCCTGACGTCGTCGGGGCTGACCCGGCGCGCCGCCGCGTTCGTGGTGGCCGGCGCGCGTACCCCCCGGCAGCTGGTGCATCTGGTGACCATCGCCATGGTGGTGACCGCGTTCATGATGCCGTCGACGTCGGGGCGCGCGGCGATGGCGCTGCCCGTGTTCGCCGCGCTGGCCGGCATCCTCGCCGACCGGCCCCGCCTGGTGCGGGCGCTGGCGCTGCTGTTCCCGTCGGTGATCCTGCTGTCCGCGGTCGGGTCGCTGCTCGGCGCGGGCGCGCACCTGATCACCAGCCAGGTCGTGGTGGCCGCCGGCGGGCAGGGCTTCGACTTCGTCACGTGGATGCTGCTCGGGCTGCCCCTGGCGCTGGCGTCCAGCCACGTGTGCGCCGAGATCGTGCTGCTCATGTTCACCGGCCGGGCCGAACGCCGCCGCCCGCTGCGGCTGAACATCGCCGACCTGGACACCGACCCGCGGCAGCCGGTCACCGGCCCGCTCAGCGTGCACGAGTCGCGGGCGGCGCTGCTGCTCGGCGCGGTGATCCTGCTCTGGTGCACCGAGCCGCTGCACCACGTGCACCCGGCGATCGTGGCGCTGCTCGGCGCGCTCGTGGCGACGTCACCGCGGTACGGCTCGACCACGCTCAACGGCGCGCTCAAGACGGTGCCGTGGTCGATGCTGCTGTTCCTGGCCGGCACGCTCGCGCTCGGTGCGGCCCTGACCACGACCGGAGCCGCGGAGTGGGTCGCCGGGTCGCTGCTGCGCGGACTGGCCGCCGTACCGCTGCTGTTCGTGGTGGCGATCGTGGTGATCTCCGCCGCGGCGCACCTGCTCATCCAGTCGCGCTCGGCCCGCTCGGCGGTGCTGATCCCGGTCATCGTCGCGGTCGCGCCGCTGGCCGGCGTGGACCCGGCCGCGGCGGCGTTCGCCTCGACCGCGGCCGCGGGCTTCTGCCACACCACGCCCACCTCGGCCAAGCCGGTCGCGCTGTTCGCCCGGCTCGAGGGCACCGACACCTACGCCCCGCGCGACCTGCTGCGCCTGTCCACGGTGCTCGCCCCGGCGACCGTCGTGCTGGTGCTGCTCTTCTCGCTCGTCGTCTGGCCCGCGCTCGGGCTGCCCCTCCTGCAGAAATGAGAACCCCCATGCCGATGGTCGTCCCCCAGCGCATCCTGGTCGCCCCGAGCGGCTTCAAGGAGAGCATGAGCGCCCCCGAGGTCGCGCAGGCCATCGCGGCCGGTGTCCGGCGGGTGCTGCCCGGCGCGCACATCGA
>CAKUMG010001486.1 GCA_934667465.1 uncultured Actinoplanes sp.
TCTCGACCTGGTGCCCAGTGAGGTGCTCGGCCTCTTCGTGGTCGGCCGCCTCGCCCGCCGGCACGGCATCGAGGTCGTTGCCGTGCACCCGACCGACGTATACCTTATGCCGGCCAACGAGGGATATCTGACCGCGAAGGTCGTCAAGGCCGGGCACCGGATCCGCATCGACCGCGCCCACCCAGCGGAGAGGGACTGAACGCCACGTGCATTCGGACACGCTCATCGGGATCGTCGGTGACCCGGCCCGGCCGCTGGACGAACGGCTCACCGCCGGTGCGATCCTCGGCCTGCTCGGCGACCCGCGGGTCCCGGAGATCCCGGACCTGGTCGAGATCCCCGGCGGCGAGTTCGCGATGGGCGCCGGCGACGCGCGCCTGGACCGGGCGCTGCGCGACTGGGCCCACCTCGGCCTGCAACGGTCCTGGCTGGCCAAGGAGACGCCGGCGCACCCGGTCCGGGTCGGCGGCTTCGCGCTCGGCCGCTACCCGGTGACGAACGGGCAGTACCACGCGTTCCTCACCGCCACCGGGTACGAGCCGCGTCCGTCCACCTGGTACCTCGGCGCGTACCCGTGGGACCGGGCCAACCACCCGGTCGCCGGCGTCGGTGCCGCGGACCAGTTCGCGCCCGCCCGCCGTGGACGCCTTGAGCAGCACGCCGTAGTCGCGGGCCACCGGCCGGTCGATCGCGACGCTGACCGAGGCGCGCAGCTCCTGGCCCGCCCGCACGGGCACCCGGTAGAACCGGTGCTCGCCGATCTTCTCGCGGTCGGTGTAGACGCCCGGGGTCAGCACGGGCGCGCCGTCGCAGGCGCCGGTGCCGGTGACGGGCGCGGGGGCGACGGCCGGGGGCAGGGCCGCCCGGTCGACGAGCTGCTTGACCCGGTCGGTCAGTTCCTCCTCGCTCTGCGCGGCGGTGTAGGTGCCGCCGGTCGCGGTCGAGATGCAGACGAGCTGCTTGCGGGTCTTCTCGTCGGGCGCCAGGCCGAGCGTGTCCACGACGAGGCTGGTGCCCTCGGCGGCGAGCTCGCGGGCGACCGTGCACGGGTCGGGCGGCGTACAGGTGTCCTCGCCGTCGGTGATCAGCACGATCCGCCGCGCCGAACCGCTGTCGCCGAGGTCCTTGGCCGCCTCGCGCAGCGCCAGCCCGACCGGGGTGAACCCGGTGGGCTGCAGCGACGCGATGGCACCCTTGGCGGCGTCCCGGTCGACGGCGCCGACGGGCACGATCTGCTGGGTGTCCTTGCAGCCCTTCTTCTTGTCGTCGCCCGGGTAGGTCGCACCGAGCACCCGGATGCCGAGCAGCGTGGTCTCGGGCAGCCCGTCGACGACCTCGTTGAAGGCCCGCTTGGCGACCGCGATGCGCGTCTCGCCGTCGATGTCGTCGGCCCGCATCGACCCGCTCACGTCGAGCACCAGCTCGAGGCGGGGCGGCTCGACCGGCTCGCCGGGCTCGGCCTGCGCCGGGGACGCCCCGAGCAGGGCGGAGACGCCGATCAGTATGACCGCGCCCGTCATGGACAGTCTTCTGTGGATCACGCGGCAAGATCATAAGGGTACGCACCCGGCGCGCCCGCCCCGGGCGCTGCCCTCACGCAGCGCGGTCAGACCGGTACTGCCCCATCCCACGAACGTCTCTGTCCCCAGTAAGGGTCAGTAGCCGAAGTCGCGGCGGCGCAGGCCCGCGCCGGCCGCGGCTATCAGGGCGGCGGCCAGCAGGAGCAGCACGACGAGCGGGGTAGCGGTGGGGTCGTCGAGGGGGACCTGCGGGGTGTGGGTGA
>CAKUMG010001487.1 GCA_934667465.1 uncultured Actinoplanes sp.
GCGCCGAGGGGATCCCGCTGGTCGGGGGCGGCGGCACCGATCTGCGCGCGGGGTTCGCCCGTGCCGTGACGGGCCGGCCCCGCCCGGACGTGATCGTCGCCCTGACCGACGGCCGGACCCCCTGGCCCGCCGCGCGGCCCCCGTGCCGGACGGTGGTCGGGCTCTTCCCGCGACGGTCCGAGGACGACTACCGTCCGCCACCGGAGTGGGCCAGGGTGGTGACCATCGCGGCCTGAGACCTCTGTCATGATCGCGCGAGGACCGGGCGGCTCACCGGCTAGCGTTACCACCCATGATCAGCGCGCTGTCCGGCTTCGCGCTCATCGGTGTCCTCGTGCTGGTCGGCTGGATGATGCGCCGCTGGGGCGGGCTGCCCGACAACGCGCACGCCGTGCTGGGGCGGGTCACCTTCCTCGGGCTGGCGCCGTGCCTGCTGTTCACCGGGGTCGCCGACGCCGACCTGACGCTGCTGTTCAGCCGCCCGCTGCTGGTCTCGACCGCCGCCGCGTGCCTGTGCTTCGCCGTCTTCGCGCTGTGCTGCCGGGGCCGGGACGCGGCCACCCGGATCCTCGGGGCGCTCGCCGCCGGCTACACCAACGCCAACAACATCGGCCTGCCCGTCGCCACGTACGTGCTGGGCGACGCCACCCTGGTCGTGCCGATCGTGATGTTGCAGCTGCTGGTCATGACGCCGCTGGCGCTGATCCTGCTGGAGGTGGCCACCGCCGAGCGGGTGTCCTGGCGTTCCGCGCTGGCCGGCCCGGTGCGCAACCCGCTGATCATCGCGGTGCTGCTCGGTTCGGTCGTGTCGGCGACCGGGCTGCGGCTGCCGGCGGTGCTGCTCGACCCGGTCACCGTGCTCGGCGGGGCGGCGGTGCCGGCCGTCCTGCTGGCGTTCGGGATGTCGCTGTCCGGGCGCCGGGTCCTCGCGCCGGGCCCGGACCGGTCGCTGACGGTGCTGGCGACCGCGCTGAAGCTGGCCGGCATGCCGCTGATCGCGTTCCTGCTGGGCCTCGCGCTCGGACTGCCCCGGGACAGCCTGTACGCGGTCACCGTGCTGGCCACGCTGCCGACGGCCCAGAACGTGTTCCTGCACGCCCAGAACTTCCGGGCCGGCCTCGTGCTGGTGCGCGACACCACGTTCCTGACCACCGTCGGAGCCCTGCCCGCGATGCTGCTGATCGCCGCCCTCTTCACCCTCGGGAGTTAGTCGGTTACCGTCTCCGGGGGAGGGCGAGCTTTTCGAGGGCGGTGCTCTCCGAGGAGGGCGGGCTTTCCCCGGAGCCGTTCCCCGAGGAGGCGTCATGCGCGTTGCGGTGGCCGGTGCCGGACCGACCGGGCTGTTCCTGGCGATGACGCTCGCCCGCCGGGGCCACCGGGTCACGGTCGTGGACCGCGACCCGGGCCCGGCGCCGGACGGCTCCTGGGAGCGGCGCGGCGTCATGCAGTTCCACCACCCGCACGGCGTCCGCCAGCAGGTCAGCGACGCCCTCGACGCCGAGCTGCCCGACGTGGCCACCGCCCTGCTCGCCGCCGGCGCGGAGCGCACGATGCGCGGCACGCTGCCGGTCGGCCTGTCGACCCGGCGGATCACGTTCGAGCGGGTACTGCGCGCCGCCGCGGCCACCGAACCGGGCGTCACCCTGCTCACCGCGCACGCCGACGGCGTCCTCGCCGAGCGGGGCCACGCGGCCGGGCTGCGGGCGGCGGGCGCCGACGTGCGCGCCGACCTCGTGATCAACGCCTCGGGGCGGGCCGGCCGCCTCGCCGACGAGGTCGCCG
>CAKUMG010001488.1 GCA_934667465.1 uncultured Actinoplanes sp.
CCCCACTCGCGGACCAGGATCAGCCCGGTCACCCACCAGGAGAGCTGCCCGTACGCCGACAGGAGGATCAGCGCGCTGCCGGTGAGCGCCTTGTCGGCGATCGGGTCGGCGACCTTGCCGACCGAGGTGATCAGCGAGTAGCGGCGTGCGATCCAGCCGTCGGCGAAGTCGGTCGCCGAGGCGAACAGGAACGTCAGGCAGGCGGCGATCCGCCAGGCCGGGTGCGTCATCTCCGAGAAGACGACGAACATCACGAAGACGGGTACGAGCGCGATCCGGCCCGCCGTCAGGAGGTTCGCCGGGTTGTGCAGCGGCGCCTCCCGGGGAGCGGCAACCGGCACCGGCTCGTCGGTCACGGCGCCGCCGAGGCAGCGGCGGGGCCACCCGAGCGGGGCGCGGACGGCGCCGCGGACACCATCTCGACCGGCACGGCGACCAGGTCGACCCCCTCGGTCGCGGTGACGCGGGCGCGGATCAGGTCGCCCGGGCGCAGCGCGGCCAGGTCGACGCCGTGCTCCCCGGCGACGAGCACGGTGGAGCCGTCGACCTCGGGGGCCTGGTGCTCGGCGCGGCCCTCGATCTCGCCGCCCTCGACGGTGTCGACCAGCACCTCGACGAACGAGCCCAGGCGCTCCTCGGCGCGCTGGGCGCAGAGCTCGTCGGCCAGATCGCTGATCTCGCTGAAGCGCTCCTTGATCTCGTCCTCGTCGACCTTGCGGTCCATGCCCGCGGCCTCGGTGCCGTCCTCGTCGCTGTAGTCGAAGATGCCGATCGCGTCGAGCCGGGCCTCCGAGAGGAACCGCATGAGCTCCTCGAAGTCCTCGCGGGTCTCGCCCGGGAAGCCGACGATGAAGTTGCTGCGGGCGCCGGCAGCGGGCGTGAGGGCCCGGGCGGAGTCGAGCAGCTCCAGGAAGCGCTCGGTGGAGCCGAAGCGGCGCATCCGGCGCAGCACCGGCTCGCTGGAGTGCTGGAAGGACAGGTCGTAGTACGGCGCGACGCCCGGCGTGGTGGCGATGACCTCGACCAGCCCGGGGCGGGTCTCGGCGGGCTGCAGGTAGCTGGCGCGCACCCGGACGATGCCGTCGACCGCGGCGAGCTGGGGCAGCAGCTTCTCCAGCGCGCGGGGGTCGCCCAGGTCCTTGCCGTACGAGGTGCTGTTCTCGCTGACGAGGACGAGCTCGCGGACGCCGCTCCTGGCGAGCCACTCGGCCTCGGCGAGCAGGTCCTGCGGGTCGCGGGAGACGAAGGCGCCCCGGAAGGCCGGGATCGCGCAGAACGAGCAGCGGCGGTCGCAGCCGCTGGCGAGCTTGAGGCTGGCGACCGGGCCGGTGTCGAGCCGGCGGCGCAGCACGGTGCGCAGGTGGGCCGGGGTGTGCTCGTCGACGGTGTTGTGACCGGGGACGACGACCTTGGCCGCCTGGCGCTTGACCGGGGTCAGCGGCAGCAGCTCGCGGCGGTCACGCGGGGTGTGCGAGACGAACTTCTCGCCGGCCATGACGCCGTCGAGCCGGGCGGCGATGTCGGTGTAGTCGTCAAAGCCCAGCACCGCCTCGGCCTCGGGCAGGCTGTCGGCCAGCTCCTTGCCGTAGCGCTCGGCCATGCAGCCGGCGGCGATCACCTTGGCGCCGGTGTCGGCGGCCGCGAGCAGGGTCTCGATCGAGTCCTGCTTGGCCTTCTCGACGAAGCCGCAGGTGTTGACGACCACCACGTCGGCACCCTCGGCGTCGGTGCTGACCTCCCAGCCGCCGGCGTCGAGCCGCGCGGCCAGCTCCTCGGAAT
>CAKUMG010001489.1 GCA_934667465.1 uncultured Actinoplanes sp.
TCGCCGAGCGCCTGGGCCGCACCGACGTCAACGAGCTGCGGACCCGGGTGGGCATCACCACCGGCCGGCTCGCCGACCGGGTGCCGCCGGCCGAGCGCGTGCTCGACGTGGTGGTCACGGCCGCCTGGTCGGTCGTGGGCCGGTGGCGCGAGAGCTACGACCCGCAGGACGAGGCCCGCGCCCGGGCCCTGCTCGACCAGCTGGGCATGGGCCCGCTGGTCGACCGCGAGTTCGGCACGCTGTCCGAGGGCGAGCGCAAGCGCACCCAGATCGCCCGCGCGCTGATGACCGACCCCGAGCTGATGCTGCTCGACGAGCCGACCGCCGGCCTCGACCTGGGCGGTCGCGAGGACCTGCTGGCCCGGCTCACCGAGCTGGCCGAGGACCCGGACGCGCCCGCCATGGCCCTGGTCACGCATCACGTCGAGGAGATCCCGCCCGGCTTCACCCACGCGATGCTGCTGCGCGAGGGCACCGTCGTGGCGGCCGGCCTGCTCGGCGAGACGCTCACCGCGGAGAACCTGTCGAAGACGTTCGGCCTGCCGCTGGTGGTCGACCGGGTCGGCGACCGCTACACCGCTCGGGCGGCCTGACGTGCCCCCACGCATCGTGGTCGCCGGCAGCGCCAACATGGATCTCGTCGGCATCGCCGCGCGGCTGCCGGTGCCCGGCGAGACGGTGCTGGGCGACGACTTCATGATGACGCCGGGCGGCAAGGGCGCCAACCAGGCCATCGCGGCGGCCCGGGCGGGCGGCGGGTGCGCCCTGCTCGGCGCGATCGGCTCCGACTCGTTCGGCGTGACGATCAAGGCCCGGCTCAACGCGTCCGGCGTGGACACCGCGCATGTGCGCACCAGCTACGGCTCGTCCGGCGTCGCCGTGATCATGGTCGATCGCGCGGGGGAGAATGCGATCCTGGTCAGCCCCGGCGCCAACAGCACCTTCGCCGGCCTGAGCGCCGCCGAGGAGGCCGTGATCGCCGAGAGCGACGTGCTGCTGTGCCAGCAGGAGATCCCGCTGGAGACGGTCACCGCGGCGGCCCGGGCGGCGCGTGCGGGCGGCACGCTGACCGTGCTCAACGCGGCACCGGCCCGCGAGCTGCCGCCGGAGCTGCTGGAGGTCGTCGACCTGCTCGTGGTGAACCAGGGCGAGGCCACGGCGATCACGGGCTCCGCCGAGCCGGAGATGGGCGCGCTGCTCGCCCTGGTGCCCCGGGTCGTGCTGACCCTGGGCGGCAACGGCTCGCGCTACGCCGACCGGGAGGGCCGCGAGGAGCACGTGCCCGCGTTCCGGGTGGACGCGGTCGACACGACGGCCGCGGGCGACGCGTTCACGGGCGCGCTCGCGGTGGCGTGGGGCGAGGGCCGGGACATCGTCGAGGCGGTGCGGTGGGCGAACGCGGCGGGGGCCGCGTGCGTACGGAAGGTGGGTGCCTCCAACGCCCTGCCCGCGCGCGCCGACATCGACGCGATCTACGCCGCGGGGGCCTGAAAACCTGGACGCCGGCGAGGTGTCAGGACTGGCGGGCCATCGAGACGAAGCGGGAGACCTCGCCGCGGAGCACCTCGGCGAGCTGGCTCAGTCCCGCGGTGCCCGCGTCGTGCCCGCCCTCGACCGCCCCGACCTGCTGGCGCCACCGGTCGCCGAGGCGCTCCGGCAGTGGGGCCGCGCCGCAGAGGCGTCGGTCGCCGAGATCGACCCCGACGAGGCCCGCAAGCGCGTCGAGGAGATCCAGCGCGGGATCGAACCGGACGCCGTCGCCGTCTTCCAGCTCTCCGG
>CAKUMG010001490.1 GCA_934667465.1 uncultured Actinoplanes sp.
GGCCGGCACAGCGTGTGGGCTCGCGGCCGAGGCACCCAGAACCGGCGAGGCGATAGACATCGACGAGCAGGCGATCAAAGCCATCATCGAGAATGCCGGGAAGTCGGGCATCGAGAGCATCGCGCAGGCCGGCACACAGGTACGGACCCGCTATGCGGCCTGGCTCGGCGCACCGATCGGGGACGAGTCAGCGAACGCTCTCGACGATCTCCTGGACGCGGTGGCCGGGCTCAACGGCGCGTGCATCGACGCTGCCGTCCCGGCATCCTGAACCGGGACCGAGAGGCCGGTTCGAGGAGTTTCGGAGCGGGGATTCGACGTGGTCCGCTACGACCGTTCGTCCGGTGACTGCGGTCCAGTGGGGACATAGGCTCAGCCGGTGCGTCGTGACGGATATGCCCGGGGCGGGCTGCTCTCCTTGTCGCTGAAGATCTTCGCTCTCTGGTTCGTGGCGGCGTTGCTCGCCTGGCCGGCGGTGGTGCTGGTGAGTCCGGGCGGCGCGGATTCCGCCGGTGAACGACCGGGTACGGCTGCGCTGTGGCTGTCGGTGGCACTGGTGCTCGCGATGGCGGTGGCGTGGTGGTATCGGCCGACGTGGCCGGGCCTGCGGTTCTTTCCGTTGTTGAGCCGGGGTGTCGCGGTACTGGCGGCGACCTCGTGCACGGTGCTGGCCTGGCATGCCGCTGGGATGCCCCACTGGGGACTGGCGGGACCGGCCGGAGGAAACGCGCTGATCGCCGTGATCGGGTGTGTGGCGGTCTGGGCTGCGCTGGACCGGCTACCACCGGCCTTGCTCGCTCTGCTCGGTGCGCTGACGCTGGGCGCCGGCATCGCTCTCGCTTTCGCTGTGGACGCGCGTAGTGCCTTGGCGGTGCTGACCGGCGAGGAGACCGGGCCGGAGTGGGGGCTGCGGTGGGGGATGGTCCTGACGATGGTGCAGATCGCGGCGGTGGCGCTGCTCGTCATAGCCGGGTGGCGGTTGTTCGATCAGTGGCGAACAGGAACGCTCGCACACGCCGGTGATCGCAGCCAGGGGCAGTGGCCACCGAAGGCCGGCCAGGTCTGGTATGCCGATGTGCCGTTCCAGGAGGGTGGCGGCGAGTCGAAAGACCGGCCGGTGCTCGTGGTGCGTACCGGCCGTCGTCAGGCCGAGGTCCTGAAGATCACGAGTCAGGACAAGTCACGGCATCCGGAGCACTACCTGTTCCTGCCACACCCGCAGTGGCGGCAGGTGCTGGACAAGAACAGCTGGCTGGAATTACGCCTGGTCACCCTGGACTATCACCGTTTTCACAACCTTCGCGGGCTCGCTCGCTACGGCACGGTGCGTACGGTTCGCAAACGGGTGAAGCCCCGCCCTGCCTCCTGAATGCGAGCCAAGAGCCGTGCCGATTCGCCTTCAGTCCTTGCTCGTCCTCGTGGATAGGGTCGTCACATGCCGCGAGCGCTTCCGCCGTTGATCACTGAGGCGGCAGCCCTGTCGGTCGCCGGGGACGTCGTCCAGCGGTACGAGATGGGCTCAACTGTGATCGGGGTAGGGCCGGACGCCACCGTGGTCGTCGTTGTGTCCGGCGACGAACCGAGGGTCAGCGGCGTCCAAGACTCCACCAGGGTGCTTCTGCGCGGAGACGGGAATCCGCGCCTTCACTCGCGATTCGTGAGCCGCGACCGCCCGCCCATCCACGTATTCGTCCGGCTGGACCAGGGCTGCCTTTACCTGAGCACCGCGTCGTGCCGGGGCGAGGCGCCGGCGTCCGCGAGGTCCACCGTCGCTGAGC
>CAKUMG010001491.1 GCA_934667465.1 uncultured Actinoplanes sp.
GTCGACGAGATCGTGCCGCTGCTCACCGGCGACGACGACCCGCTGGGCGTGGACGACCTGGTCACGCACCGGATGCCGCTCGAGGAGGCGCCGGCCCGCCCCGCGCCGGAGCCGGTCGAGAACCAGCGCCGCCCGCTCGGTGAGGTGCTCGTCGAGTCCGGTGCCGCCGAGGCTGCCGACGTCAGCTCCGCGCTGCAGTCCCAGCTCGAGGGCGACGAGCGCAAGCTCGGCACGATCCTGCTCGAGGAGGGCAAGGCGCAGCCCGCCGCGGTCAACGAGGCGCTGCAGGCCCAGAGCACCAAGCGCAGCGTCGCCGACAGCGCCATCCGCGTCGACGTCGACCTGCTCGACACCCTGATGAACATGGTCGGTGAGCTCGTGCTCGCCCGCAACCAGCTCGTCCGCGGCGTGATGGAGACCGGCGACTCCGGCCTCGTCCGCAGCGCCCAGCGGCTCGGCATGATCACCTCGGAGCTGCAAGAGGGCATCATGAAGACCCGCATGCAGCCGATCGAACACATCTGGTCGAAGCTGCCCCGGGTCATCCGGGACCTCAGCCAGTCGCTCGGCAAGAAGGTCGAGCTGGTCATGGAGGGCAAGGAGACCGAGCTCGACCGGTCCCTGCTCGAGGCCGTCAAGGACCCGCTGACCCACCTCGTCCGCAATGCCGTCGACCACGGCATCGAGGAGGAGGAGCGGCGGATCGCCGCCGGCAAGAGCCCCGAGGGGACGCTGACGCTGCGCGCCTATCACGAGGGCGGGCACGTCGCGGTCGAGGTGGCCGACAACGGCGCCGGCATGGACGTCAACCGGATCGCGCAGAAGGCCGTCGAGAAGGGCCTGCTCCGCGAGGACCAGGTGGCCGGCATGGACAAGCGCGAGATCATGGCGATGGTCTTCCAGCCCGGCTTCTCCACGGCCGCCAAGGTGACCAACGTGTCCGGCCGCGGCGTCGGCATGGACGTGGTGAAGACCAACATCGAGCGCGTCGGCGGCGCGGTCGGCGTGGACTCGGTCCCCGGCAAGGGCACCACCTGGCGCCTCACCATCCCGCTGACGCTGGCGATCATCCAGGCGCTCACCATCGACTGCGCCGACCAGCGGTACGTGGTGCCGCAGGCCTCGGTGCTGGAGCTGGTCTTCATCGACGGCAACTCCACGAAGATCGAGTACGCGTCCGGCGCCCCGGTCTACCGGCTGCGCGGGCGGCTGCTCCCGCTGGTCCGGCTGGACCGCACGCTCGGCCTGCCGGTCGGCGGCGACCAGGGCGTCTACATCGTGGTGCTGCAGGCCGACGGGCGCAGTTTCGGGCTGGTCGTGGACCGCGTCCTGAACACCGAGGAGGTGGTGGTCAAGGCGCTCAACTCGCGGTTCAAGGACGTGGGGCTGTACGCCGGCGCCACCATCCTGGGCCACGGCAAGGTCGGCCTGATCCTGGACGTCGCGTCGCTGGCCCGCCGGTCGAACCTGGCGACCAGCCCGGACCGGGACTCCAGCATCAGCGCCCGGGACAGCCGCGGCCCCGGCGACAACGCCGAGCGCCTGCTGGTCACCGCGGTCGGCGAGCGCCGGGTGGCGATCCCGCTGGACACGGTCACCCGCCTGGAGGAGTTCCCGATCGCGAAGATCGAGCACGCCGGCAGCCGGGAGGTCGTGCAGTACCGCGGCCAGATCCTGCCCCTGGTCCGGCTGTCGTACCTGCTCGGTGCGATGCCGGAGGAGACCGGCGAGACGGTCTCCGTGGTGGTCTACAGCGAGGGCGAGCGCAGTGTCGCGC
>CAKUMG010001492.1 GCA_934667465.1 uncultured Actinoplanes sp.
CGGGGCGGGGGCCCGGGTGGTGCTGGGGCTCTGCGTCGTCGTCGCCATCAGTGCTCCTCGGGGTTCGGGGCGGACGCGTCGGGGAGGGTGGCCGCGTCGGGGTCGGTGCGGGCGGTCGCGCCCGCGGCGTGGTCGGGCACGGTGCGGTTCGCCACCGCCGACGCGATGCTGCGCGACAGCCTGGCCGACCTGCACGGCCCCACCAGAGGTTCGGTTACGCTTCCCCGATACCTCGAGTGGACCGGATCCTCCAGATATGACCTGGATGCGCCCGGGCGTGTAGTCGGCTAGTACCGCACGGTGCTGATCGAGGCGCTGGCCCTCGATCTGGCTGCCGGTGGAGCTGCGCACCACGTGGGAGCAGCGTTTTCCCGAGTTGGCCCTGGCACGGACGGCCGGACCATCGCGCGGCTGCGCGAGACGTTCGATCAGTGGCGGCGGGACCTGCTGCGAGCCGGGTGATCAGGCGGCTGGGGAGTCGGGGCTCTGGCCGCCGAGGAAGCGGACTCGGAGGCCGAGGCGGTGGCCGACGTTGATGATGTCCTCGCGGCGGGAGAGGCCGAGGACGTAGACGCCGAGGTCGAGGACGACCTCGTCGTCGGTGATGTCGGCGGGGACGACGCGCGCGTTGACCTCGCCGGCGATGCGGGTGGCCTCGCGAAGCAGCTCGCGGACCGCGGGCGAGGCGTTGGGGAAGGCGAGCTCGTCCTGGGCGGCCTGTTCGGCGGCGGCCGGGTCGGTGGGGCGGGGGGCGGTGGTGCCGTCCTGCTGCTGCTTCAGCATCGCGGCCATCTGCTCGGTGAGCAGCGCGACCTTCGCCTCCAGCGGGTCTTTTTCCTGCACCTGCTGGACCGGGGACTCGGCGCGCTGGGTCAGGCCGAAGACGCGCCACAGCGGGTTCCGGTTGTCCGGGTTGCCGTTGCGGGTGGCCTGGACGTGCGCGGCGAGCGCCTGCACCTCGGTGCGCAGGTTCCACGCGTTCAGGCTGCTGGCGTACGTGTACGTGTTGATGATCGAGGTGTCGAACGGCAGCGTGAGCGTCAGGTCGTCGCGGATCAGGCAGATCGAGCGGTCCAGGGCGATCCGGATGCCGAGCTCGAGCATGACGTTCGCGTTGAGCGTGGAGACGTCGCTGAGCACCAGGTCGGACTGGACCAGGTTCTTCACGATCTCGGCCTGGATCACGGTCGAGCCGCTCGCGGCCGGCGGGATCACCTGGTAGCCGACCTCGCGCAGGGCGGGCGAGATCAGGTACTCCAGCACGTGTCCGAAGTGGTCGGCGTCACCCTCGTAGTCGGCGACGCGGTTCGCCGGCGTGCTGATGGGCATCGCGACGAAGCACTTCCGGGGGGTCGACGACAATCCGGCCTCCAGGGCGGAAACGGTACGGAAGACCTTGTCACGGTAGCGGCCGGACGCGACCCGGACATCCCTCGCGCGGCCCATCCGTTCCGGCTCCCGGCCGTACCGGGGAATATTGATCGTGATTTGCGGGCAACCGGCCATCAACATGCTCGGTGGGCGTGTACTACGGTAGGCGCGATCAGCTCGGTGACGGCAAGGACGGTGTGGCGATGTCGGACTTATCCCCCGTCTTGCGTACCTGCCTGTCATGTCACGGCTCCGGTGCCCGCAACCGCCTCCCCTGCATGGCCTGCAAGGGTTCCGGCCTGGTCTGGTGCGAGCCGGCCGACGACGATCTCGTCGACGGCGAGGCCGTCACCGTGGGACGCGGCCTCACCGATCACGGTCGAGCCATAGGAATGCCCCACAGCGG
>CAKUMG010001493.1 GCA_934667465.1 uncultured Actinoplanes sp.
GTCCGGCGCGGGCGAGCATCGCCGCCGTGGACAGGCCCGCCAGACCCGCGCCGATGATCGCCACGTCGACCTGGGACGGCAGCGCCGCGTCGACCTCGATGAGGGGCGACGTCTCGTGCCAGAGCGAGCGGGTGGTGGTCATGAGAGGCCTCCGGTGGGTTCGGTGATTTCGATTCGCTGCGCTCGCTCAACCAGCGGCGACGCACACTCGACCCACAGGGGGCATCCCGCGTCCACCACCGGCATCCTCATCCGGCGAGCGGGGCGACGGGGCGCTGGCCGCCCGGCGGAAAGTGCGCGATCGGCTTCGGCTTGGCGGGGCCCATCGACCCCTGTGCCGCCATCAGATCGGCGGCCGTTCGCAGCACACTCTCGATCGTCGTGTGGCGGGTCGTACCGCGGGCGCCCTGCACCCAGACGACTTCGTAGCTCGGCTCGCTGCGGTCCTCGGTCGAGGCCAGCTCGACGTACGCGATCACACTGGCCGCGTCAGACGCCGCAACACTGCGGTCGCAGACCCGCCAGGCCCCTTCGATCAGGGGCACGAGCTCGAGCTGGTGATAGGTATCCATGGTGTCTCACCACCTCCGGATCGAGTCTGCGGTCGCGGCCACCCACGAGGTAGAGGGTTGACACCCCCCGGGGTGGGGGCTAGCCGCGCTCGCCCGGCACGCCGAGACGATCCTGTCGGGCCCGCTTCGTCCGACGACGCGCACGGCGAGCCCGGGGCGAGCCGCCGCGTGCGTTCTGGCCGACCCCGCACCCAGCCCGCGGCCCGGCCATTAGGCGGGCGCACGCCGCGCGTCAACCCCGTTCAGATGCCGCGCCCCGCATCGGACGATGGCTGTTGACCATCGATCCCGACGCAGGAGGCGACATGAGCGGCTACTACGAAGACCCCGAGACGCAGGGCACGGACCCCGTCGCGGCGGAACTGGGCCCGGACGGTCAGGGAGACCTGGCACCCGAGGACCTGCCTCAGCAGCAGGGCCTGGACGCCGGCGGTTCCGTGCGCCTGGAGGACGAGGTCCTCGACGCGGACCTCGAGGACGTCGGCACCACGTCGCCCGACAGCGGCGCGGGCCTCGCGCCGGGCGCGGGCGACGTGATCTACGGCGGTTCGAACGTCGACACCCTGCCGCGGTCGGTCGACGAGTTCCGCCCGGCCGACCCGGACCTCCTGGCCTCACCCGGCGCGACCGGTGAGTCCTCGCTCGACACGGACGCGACCCCGTCCGGCACCGGTCCGATCGCGGCCTGGGGGCCCGTGTGGTGGGCGAACCCGATCCGGGTGCTCAGCGTGTGGCCCGCCAGGTCCTCGGCCACCGCGCGGATCTGGGCGACGACATGGCGGCCAAATACCATCGCGCCATCGAAATCTGCAGCCGCGCCGCGTTCTCCGAGGGCGAAATTGCAGAAAACGACTATCGCTTCGTCTACAATTTCGTTCAAAAAACGCGCGCGCTCGCCCGCAAGCGCCTGCCACTGCCGAAGCGCTGGAAACTGTAAACCCCAAACCAAGGCCGCCCTGCAAAAACGGGGCGGCCCTTTTTCAGCGATATTCGCGCAGCACCGGCTGCAGCTGTCTCTCGTTCAGCGCCGCGAGCGCAGCGTCCGGAATGGAATCAAAGTGCGCGACCAGCGAATTCGGCTTTTCAATCGGGTCGTCCTGCCCGAACGGCACGAAATAAACGTGCTTCACCGGCAGCAGCGCGCCGATATTCTTCGCGCTCTGGCCGAGGCCGTCGTTCGTCGAGGGCGCGATCAGCACCGGCC
>CAKUMG010001494.1 GCA_934667465.1 uncultured Actinoplanes sp.
AGCTGGACCACGTACCGCGAGATCCACAGCGGCACGGAGTTGAGGATGATGCCGACGCCGCTGACGGCGAAGAACAGGGCCGCCTCGTGCCGGCGCTCGCGGCCGCCGCGCGTGCTGAAGGACCATTCCCGGTTGAGCACGTAGGACACGATCGTGCCCAGCAGGGTGCCGATGATCAGCGCCGTGACCGGTTTGTCCGGCAGGACGGTCAGCTTGAGCGCATAGTTCACGACGGCCGTGATCGTGGTGCAGAGGCCGCCGACGATCAGGAACTTCGCCGCCTCGTGGTGCCTGCGGAACAGGCGGGTGAGCCACATCCCGGGCAAGATACGGCATCCGGGCGAACAGCGGGCGAAGCCCGGATGTCAGCTCGGCCGCGGCATCCCGGCCCGCTTGATCCGCGAGCGCAGCGCGCGCCGCGCCAGCGGCCCCAGCTCGTCCACCACCTCGATCAGCACCGCGAGCTGGTCGAGCGACGCCAGCGCCCGCTCGGCCCCGGCGGCGTCCACGCCCTCGTAGAGCTCCACGCCCACGAACGCGGCCGCCACCGCCCGGGCCAGCCCCGGCACGTCGGCGACCTCGGCCACCGGCGAGCCCTCGAGCAGCCGTTCCAGCACCTTCTCGATCTCGGCGACCCACCGGTTGAGCCCCTCGGCGGTCACCTCCGCGAGCCGCCCGTTGCGCTGCCCCGCGGCGAGCATCTGCGCCAGCACCGACACGTTGCCCTCGCGCAGCTCGGTGGCGTGCAGCTCCCGCCCGACCTGCAGCAGCTCGCGCAGCGTGCCGACGGCCGCGAACCGCTCCGCGTACGCCGCCACCCGCGCACTGTTCTCCTGCCGGCACGCGGCCGCGATCAGGTCGTCGACCGACCCGTAGTGGTAGAACACCAGCGCCTGGTTCGCCCCGGCGGCCGCACCCACGCTGCGCGCCGACACGCCCATGAGGCCCTGCTCGCGGAGCACGACGAGCACGCCGTCGATCAGCCGCTGCTTGGTGTCGCTCATCATGTCCTTCCGCCGGCGGGTCCGGCCCCGATTTTCCCCGCACCCTCCTCACCCCCGCCCGCGGGGTGCGGCGCGGCGATCAGCGCGTCGGTCATCAGCTGCGCCAGCGGGCCCAGAATCGGCAGTCGCAAGAGCCATCCCGCGTACGCCCACAGCAGCCCGGCATGCTCGAACCCCGCGGCGACGGCGGCCACGCCGGAGGCGGTGAACCCGTCGCCGGCCGTGTACCGCGCCCGCCACAACCGGACCGGGCTCAGCCGCGCGGGCACGATCTCCAGCCGCACCGGGTCCCGCCGGGCGAGCCCCGCCGCCACCGCGCCGCACGGGCCGCACGAGTCGTCGAGCCACAGCCGCCCGCGGGGACTGCCCCCGTACGGCCGCAGCCGCGGAACCCAGTCCCGCACGTGCCCTCGGTAGCAGGCCCACTCCGCCCCGTGCCGTCCCCGCAGGTCACCGCGCTCGTGCGGCCCGGCCACCGCGACCGAGAACACCGCCGCGACGAGCGCCCCGCCGGCCAGGGTCGCGCTGCGCGTGGCCCCGGCGAGCAGGAACAACAGGAGCACGGCACTGACCTGCATCGGGTTGGCGAGATACGCGTACGGGCCTGAGGTGACCAGCCGCACCGGCGGGTCCCACGGGAACGGCGTGCCACCGCCACGGACCGCGAACTCCCGGACCGCCGCCAGCGCGGGCACCGCCACGAGCAGCGCGGCCTGCGCCAGGACCGCCAGCACGGGCAGCGGCAGCCGCAGCAACCGGTCCCAGCCGCC
>CAKUMG010001495.1 GCA_934667465.1 uncultured Actinoplanes sp.
TCATCGAGCGGGACTCGCCGGTCATGTAGTAGATGTGCTGCTGGCCGTCCTTCATCCGGCCGACGTAATCGGCCAGCGTGGTCACGCCCTCCTCCGCGTGCGTCGAGGCGGCGGAGAGGATGTCCAGGAGGGCGCCCTGGTTGTCCACGTCGTTGATCAGGCCTTCCTTGACCGCGCGGCCGAACTCGCGCCAGAAGGTCTGGTACTTCTCGTTCTCGTTCTGCTGCAGGTCCCGTACCGTCGAGAGGATCTTCTTGACCAGACGACGGCGGACGGCCTGGATCTGCCGGTCCTGCTGCAGGATCTCGCGGGAGATGTTCAGCGACAGGTCGGGCGCGTCCACCACGCCCTTGACGAAGCGCAGGTAGTCGGGCATCAGCTCGCGGCTGTCGTCCATGATGAAGACGCGCTTGACGTAGAGCTGGATGCCGCGGCGGCCGTCGCGCTGGAACAGGTCGTGCGGCGCGCGGGACGGGATGAACAGCAGCGCCTCGTACTCGAACGTGCCCTCGGCCCGCATCTGGACGATCTCCAGCGGGTCGGTCCAGTCGTGGCTGATGTGCCGGTAGAACTCGTGGTACTCCTCGTCCTTGACCTCGGAGCGCGGCCGCGCCCACAGGGCCTTCATCGAGTTGAGGACCTCGGGCTCCCCCGGCTCCTCACCCTCGGCGGCGGGCTTGACCAGGCGGATCGGGAACGAGATGAAGTCGGAGTACTTCTTGACGATCCCCTTGATCTTCCACTCGTCGGTGTAGTCGTAGAGCGCGTCCTCCTCGTCGGCCGGCCGCAGGTGCACCGTCACGGCCGTACCGGGCGCCGCGTCGGCGGCCTCCTCGATCGTGTAGGTGCCCTCGCCCGCGGACTCCCACCGCGTACCCACGTCTTCCCCGGCCTTGCGCGTGACCAGCGTGACCTTGTCGCCGACCATGAACGTCGAGTAGAACCCGACGCCGAACTGGCCGATCAGCTCGGCCTGGTCCTTGGTCTCCTTGAGCTTGCGCAGCAGCTCCGCGGTGCCCGACTTCGCGATCGTGCCGATCAGGGCCACGACCTCGTCGCGCGCCATGCCGATCCCGTTGTCCCGGACCGTGATGGTCCGGGCCTCCTTGTCCACCTCGACCGCGATGTGCAGGTCCTCGGCGGTCAGCGCGTCGTCGGTGAGGGCGGCGAGGCGCAGCTTGTCCAGGGCGTCGCTGGCGTTCGAGATCAGCTCGCGCAGGAAGATGTCCTTGTTCGAATAGATCGAGTGGACCATCAGCTGCAGCAGCTGGCGCGCCTCGGCCTGGAACTCCAGCGTCTCGGTGCTCATGTCTTCCCTCCGTGCGTCCGGTACGTTCCCGGAGCTGATCGTATGACCCCCGCCGCCGCGACGCCGACCCGCGTCATCCGATGTCGTCGAACCCCGGGACGTCCGGCTCGAAATCGAACGTGTCCGGGTCGGGCAGGCCGCCGGTGCCGGGCTCCCACGGGAAGCCGTCGTGCAGGCCGGGGTCCTCGTGCCGCGGCTGCTCGCGCATCAGCGGCTCCCCGTCCCACGGCTCGTCGGCGGGCTCGTCGTCGGGCTCGTCGTTCAGGGGCGCCGCGAGAATCTGGGCCGGGGGCTCTTCCGCGGGCGGCTCCCAGTCCGGCGTGGGTTCCTCCCGCGGAGGATCGATCAAGACCGGATCCGGTACGGGCTCAGGCGCCGCAGTGGTGGGGTCCGGCACCGGCGGCATCGTGGGGGCCGGGGGGAACGTCGTGGGCCGGGTCACGGTCGTGGGCGTCGGCACCGGCG
>CAKUMG010001496.1 GCA_934667465.1 uncultured Actinoplanes sp.
GTGTAGACCAGCACCACCGGCCGCACCGCGCGTGACCACTCCGGCGCCATGCCGTAACTCGGCAGGTAGCGCGGCACGATGTTGATCAGTCCGGCCATCGCGGACGCGCCGGCGAACCACAAGATCAAGATCGTGCTGACGTCGTACGCCGTGCCGAACGCCTCCCCGAGACGCTCATGGGCCAGGTAGGCCAGGGCCCGCCCGTTCGCCGGCCCGCCCTCCTCGAAGGCCTCGCGCGGGATCAGCACGCTGGTCACGAAGCTGGTCGCGATCAGGTAGAAGCTCATGATCACGGCGGCCGCGGTGAGCAGCCGGCGCGTGTTGCGCACCCGGTTCTCCAGGCGCTCCCGCGCGTCCGCGCCCTTCGCCGCGACCAGCGGCATCATGCTCACGCCGGTCTCGAAGCCGGACAGCCCCAGCACCAGCAGCGGGAACGCGATGACCGCGGTGGTCAGCACGCCGAAGAAGCCGTCCTGCCCGGTGGTCAGCGCGGTCGTCCAGCCCTGCAGCGCGCCGGGCGTGGTGAACACGTCGGTCAGCCCCACGCCGACCACCACCAGGTTCAGCCCGAGGAAGATCGCCACCAGCGGGATCGCGACGCCGACCGCCTCGCTGAAGCCGAGCAGGAACACGCCGCCGAGGATCAGCAGCATCACCACGGTGATCAGCACGGCCTGCCCGTGGAACGCGCTCGGCAGGTACGGGTTCTCCAGCAGGTGCACGGACGCGTCCGCGGCGGAGAGCGTGATCGTCACGATCCAGGACGTGGCCACGAAGCCCAGCAGGATCAGCACGAACAGCTTGCCCCACCAGAACGGCAGCAGGTTCTCCAGCATCGCCACCGAGCCCTGGCCGTGCGGGCTCTCCCGGGCCACCCTGCGGTACATCGGCAGCATGCCGAGCAGCGTCAGCGCCACGATCAGCAACGTGGCCAGCGGCGACAGCACGCCCGCGGCCAGCGCCGCGATGCCGGGCAGGTAGGCGAGCGTGGAGAAGTAGTCCACGCCGGTCAGGCACATCACCTTCCACCAGGCCTGCGGCCGCGCGTGCGACTCCCCGGTCTCCGGCCCGGCCGGCTGCACCCGGTCCTTCAGCAGCCACCGACCCAGCGACGTGCCCGGCGGCCGTTCCCGTGCCGGGCTCTCCACGTACGCCGGTATCGCCGGCACCGGGCTGCCGCCCATGTTCTCCCCCTCGGTCGAGATCACCGCAGGGCACGGTACTCGCCCGGTGCAGCCCGTCCGCCGACGCGTACGTGATTCTCCGGCCGCGGCGCGGCACCGGCGGGACCGCGGTCCACCCGCGCTCGCGTAGGCGATTGCCTACTCGGTCGACGCCCAAGATAGGCAATGCGGTCGGGGTGATGGCGTGCCGGCCGGGGAACCGGAACGGGAGGAGATCGTCGATCGGAGGAAACGATGCACGACACGAACCGGCGCGCGCTGCTCGGCGGGCTGGCCGCCACGACCGCGCTCGGTGTCACGACGCTCGGTGCCACGGCGCTCGGGGCCGAGCCGGCCCGGGCCGGCGACCGCGGACGCGAGGACCGCAACAAGCGGCGGGTAGCCGACGCGTTCCGCGTGGCGGCCGAACGCGGCACGCTCAACCAGGCGAACGAGTTCTACCTCGACATCCTGCACCCGGACGTGGTCTGGACCGTGGCCGCGGTGCCGCCGAGCACCTACGCGGACCGCGCCGACTTCCTGGCCCGTGGGGCGGCGCCGGTCCTTCGCCGCCTCGCCACGCCGATCCGCCCCGAGGTGCGGGCCCT
>CAKUMG010001497.1 GCA_934667465.1 uncultured Actinoplanes sp.
GGCGTAGACGTTCATCGTCCAGGAGCAGTCGAGCCAGGTGTCGACGGTGAAGTAGCCGCGGCCGCCCTCCTTGCCGTTGAGGACCACCGTGCCGCGCGCCTCGGAGGAGTGCTGCTCCTCGTAGCTGTTGGGCTCGCCGTTCCAGGCCAGGTAGAGGAAGCCGGCATCGTCGCAGGCGTACGACACGACGGCCTGGTAGTCGGCGGCCGGGAGGCCGAGGCGGGGGCTGCGCCATTCGGTGCCGCCGCTGTACGAGCCGACCAGCTTCATGGCCGGGTCACGAGGCACGGCGGCCTGCTCGACGCCGGCCACGGCCGTGGAGGCGTCGGCCTCGCTGACGCGGCCGGCGGCATGCGCGGAGGCGGCACCGATGCCGAAGAGCCCGGTCAGGACGGCGATCGGGGTGATGAGGCGACGACGCTGACTGCGCATGGGTGCCCTTTCCGCTGCTCGGCTCGTGGTTCCGCTGGCCTGTCGGACCTGACGATCGGTCCCCGGCCCGGAGTTATGAGTAGTTGACCTGTTACTTTCGGTTATATTCTCGGGCGCGTTGTGCTGCTGCGTCCGGTTCCGGCGGTGGGGTCAGCCGGCCAGTTCGCGGTAGGCGGCCACGACGGCGGCGGTACGCTCGGCGAGGGCCGGGGCGGGCCCGGTCACCGACGGGGTGGGCGGGGCGAGCCGGGAGAGGGCCAGCTCGGCCTCGCGGGCGGTCTCGTGCACCTGCAGCTCGCGGACGAAGCTCTCGCCGGCGAGCGCCGTGGCGTGCAGGCCCGCCAGGATGCGGTTGGCCTCGTCGCCGCTGTCCCGCCACAGGTCCTCGACGCGGTCGCGCTGCTCCTTCAACGCCCGCAGGGCGGGGCTGTCGGGTGGCAACGCGTGGCCGGCGCCGGCCGTCAGGTCGTCGCGCAGCCGCCGCAGGTGCTGCCGCCGTGCCATGACCTCGGCGAGGTCGCGGAGGGCGGCGGCGAGGGTGCGGTCGGCGTCCGCGAGGTTGATCATGTGGCGCAGGGCGGGCCAGGTCCGCCGCACCCGGCGGGCCATCGCGAGCGCCCTGCTGTAGGCGGCCCGCTCCGGGGGCGCCACGAGCACGTACGAGTCGTCGCCGCGCGGAAGCGCGAACGCCCCGGTCTGCGCGGCCCGGGCCTGGACGGCGCTGAACGCCACGACCAGCGCAGCCGAGGCGCCCGCCGCCGCCCACCAGGGGATGCCGAGGGCTCCGAGGACCGCACTGACCATGATCAGCACGAGCGTGAGCTGGGAGGCCGACCGGAACCGGTCGGCCCGGCTGCGGCCGGTGCCGGCACGGGGCACGACCTCGGTGACCACGCCCTGCCGGTAGCGGCGGGCGCGGCCCTTGCGTAGCCGCAACGGCTGCGGGGACACCACGATCTTCTCGCCGTCGGCGCCGATGTGCATGGCAGGCCCGCCTCTTGTCGTCCGCCGGAGGGGCTGAGCGGGCCCGGCCGCCGAGGGGGTTACGGCCGGGCCCGCTCACCTGCGGAACCCTCCGCAGATGCCTGAAGGATCGGGCCCCGGCGAGCCGACTTGAGCCGCGGCCGGGTGCAGCGCGGGTGCGCCTCGGCGGCGTCTCGGGTCGCGCGCTTCCGCTTCCGCTGCGCCTTGCGGTTGTGGCTCAGGCGAGCCGTTTCCGCATGGTGATCGCGGTGGGCACGTGCGCCTTCCTGGCCGGGGTCTTCCTCTGCGCCGACGCGGCCCGGGCGGGCGCGGGCCGGCTGGCCGCGGTCCTGCGACGGCGCACGCTGTCGGTG
>CAKUMG010001498.1 GCA_934667465.1 uncultured Actinoplanes sp.
GGACCCGGGACAGCGGCTGCTTGCGGCTGCCGTCGATCGCGGCCACCAGCTTCGTCGCGGAGGTGCGGCCCAGGCGGTCGAGCTGCTCCAGGGCGGCGACGTCGAGGTCGTAGAGGTCGGCGGGGTCGGTGACCAGCCCCGCGGCGACGAGCGCGCGGATCACCTTGTCGCCCAGGCCCTCGATGTCCATCGAGTCGCGGGCGGTGAAGTAGGCCAGCGACTCGACGGCACCGCAGGCGCGGCCCTGCGTGCACCGCCAGCGCTTCTGCGAGCGGTCGATGTCGCCGCCGCAGCGGGGGCACACCTCCGGCGGGGTGAACGCCTCCGCGTCCGGGGCGCGCTCGTCGAGCTTGGCGCCGGTGATCTCGGGAATGACCTCGCCGGCGCGGCGCACGAACACGGTGTCGCCGACGCGGACGTCGCGGCGCACGAGGTCGTCGAAGTTGTGCAGGGTGGCCGAGGTGACCACCACGCCGCCGACCTGGACCGGCTCGAGGACCGCGACCGGGGTGATCACGCCGGTGCGGCCGACCTGCACCTCGATCGCGAGCAGCTTGCTGGTGCGCGTGTCGGCGGGGAACTTGTGCGCGATCGCCCAGCGCGGCGCCCGGCTGGAGGAACCGGCGGCGTCGCGGTCGGCCGGGTCGTCGGCCTTGATCACGGCGCCGTCGATGTCGAAGCCCAGCGTGCCCCGCGCGGCGCCGAGTGCGGCGATGGCGGCGTGCAGCTCGTCGACCGTGGCGCACAGCGGCATGCCGGTGGGGGAGCCCGCGGTCGTGGCCACGCCGAGCTCCGCGACCCGCGCCATCGCGGCCGAGTGGGTGAGCCCTTCGCCGCCGGGCAGGTCGTGCACCCCGTAGGCCAGGAACGAGAGCGGCGCCTCGTAGGCCCTGTCCTGCGCGCGCAGCGTGCCCGCGGCGGCGTTGCGCGGGTTGGCGAACGGCTGGCCGCCGTGGGCCACCCGCAGCTCGTTGGCCGTGGCGAAGTCGGCGTCGGTCATGAAGACCTCGCCGCGCACCTCGACGGTCACCGGCCGGGCCAGCTCGCGGGGGAGCCCGGCCACCGCGCGGGCCTGCGCGGTGACGTCCTCGCCGGCGCGCCCGTCGCCGCGGGTGGCGACCTGCTCGAGCCGCCCGCCGACGTAACGGGCCGCGATCGCCATGCCGTCGATCTTGGGCTCGACCGTGTAGCCCCGCGCGGGCCGGCCCAGCACCCGCTCCAGCCGGGTGGCCCACGCCTGCAGCTCCTCGGCGTCGAAGACGTTGGCCAGGCTCAGCATCGGCGTGCTGTGCTCGACGTCGCCGGTGACCCCGCCCCCGGCCGCGACGACCTCGGTGGGCGAGTCGGCGGCGGTCCACTCCGGGTGCGCCTGCTCGGTCGCGGCGACCCGCGCCAGCAGCGCGTCGTAGGTGGCGTCGTCCATGCTCAGGTCGGTGCCCGCGTAGTAGGCCGCGGCCGCGTCCCGGATCTGCGCGATCGCCGCGTGGTAGTCGTCGGCGCTCGGCCAGGGCTCGGCGTGCGCGGCGTCGACGACGGGTGCGGCCTCGTGGCCGGCGGGCACCGTCTCGGCGGTCGTGGACATGCGGTACTCGTTTCGTCGGGCTGTCGCGGACACGTTCTTTGTACTCCGGGGGTACGACAGAAAGACGCCGCACGGACCCCCGCGGTACGCAGGATACGGGTACCCGCGGGTAACAATTTCGAGTGCGTTACGGCTGGTGATGGGCACACTCGGGGCGGGTCCACAGTGGCTCGGCCGGTGTAAGGCC
>CAKUMG010001499.1 GCA_934667465.1 uncultured Actinoplanes sp.
GTTCCGCTTGCGCGAAGCAAGCCGAGTCAGGATGCAGATGTGCTCCCCGGCCCGGCAGCCGGCGGTTCGGATCGGCCAGCAGCCGGAGATCATCTCCCGCTCCCACCGCGACGAACCGCAGTAACTTGGAGGCCGGCGCGCGTAAGCGACACCCGATGCATGTGCGCATCGGACCGGCCTCCGAAGAGTCTACCCCTCGGATGCGGCTCCCGCTTATCCGGTCAGCTTCCGGTCTCGGCGGCATCCCGCTCCGAGGCCGGTGCGGGCTCGTTGTCCGGCCGGATGTCGATCCGCCAACCGGTCAGCCGCGCGGCGAGCCGGGCATTCTGCCCCTCCCGGCCGATCGCCAGCGAGAGCTGGAAGTCGGGCACCGTCACCCGGGCGGTCCGGGCGGCGAGGTCGACGACCTCCACGCGAAGCGCCTTCGCAGGTGAGAGCGCATTGCCGACGAACTGGGCGGGGTCGTCCGAGTAGTCGATGATGTCGATCTTCTCGCCGTGCAGCTCGCTCATGACGGCCCGGACCCGCTGGCCCATCGGCCCGATGCAGGCACCCTTGGCGTTGACGCCGGGCACCGTCGAGTGCACCGCGATCTTCGTCCGGTGACCTGCCTCACGTGCGATCGCCGCGATCTCCACCACACCGTCGGCGATCTCCGGCACCTCGAGCGCGAAGAGCTTCTTGACCAGCGCCGGGTGCGACCGGGAGAGCGTGACCTGCGGTCCGCGGAAGCCCTTGGCGACGTGCACCACGATGGCCCGGATCCGGGACCCGTGGTCGTAGCGCTCGCCGGGCACCTGCTCGGACTGCGGCAGCACCGCCTCGATCTTGCCGAGGTCGACGATGACGATGCCCTTCTCGGCCCGCGCGGCGTCCGCCTGCACGATGCCGGTGATCAGGTCACCGTCACGGCCGGCATATTCGCCGAAGTGGACCTCGTCGGTCGCCTCCCGCAGCCGCTGCAGGATGACCTGCTTGGCCGTCATGGCGGCGATCCGGCCGAAGTCGTGCGGGGTGTCGTCCCACTCGCGCACGATCGCGCCGTCGGCGTCGAGCTCCTGCGCGAACACGAGCGCCGCGCCGTTCTTGCGGTCGATCTCCACCCGGGCGTGCCCCTCGGCACCGTCCGTGTGGCGGTATGCCGTCAGCAGTGCGGTCTCGATCGCCGCGAGGATCGTCTCGAACGGGATCTCCCGCTCGCGCTCCAGGGCGCGCAGCGCCGCGAGGTCGATGTTCACCTGTCCTCGCCCTCCCCATCCTCGTCGTCGTCTTCATCGTCGTCGTCGCCGGAGGCGGTGTCGTCCTCGTCCGGGAACACGGCCTCGTCGAGCCTCTTGAACTCGATCTGGATCTTGCCCGGCCCGAGGTCCGCGTAAGCGGCCTCCGTGCTCACTCCCGCGACGTCCAGCACGACACCGCTGTCGGTCGCTGCGGTGATGCGGCCGGTCAGCGACCGGCCCGCGACACTCACCGTCACCAGCCGGGTGACGTTGCGCCGCCAGTGCCGGGGCAGGGTCAGCGGCCGGTCCACGCCGGGCGAGCCCACCTCGAGCTGGTATTCGCCGGCCAGCACCTCGGCGCCGGACTCCTCGGCGGCGTCGAGCGCGTCCGAGATCTCCCGGGACACCACGGCGACGTCGTCCAGGCTGATCCCGCCGTCGCCGTCCACCAGTACGCGGACCACGTGGCGGCGGCCGGCCCGGGAGAGCTCGACCTCCTCGAGGTCGTAGCCCGCGGCGGTGATCACGGGCTCGATCACGGCCCGGACC
>CAKUMG010001500.1 GCA_934667465.1 uncultured Actinoplanes sp.
TCCCCGGCCGCCTCGGCCAGCGCCGCCGCCTGGCGCGCGAGCCCCGACCCGGTCCGGTAGTCGCCGCGCAGCCGCGCCCGCTCGGCGTCCGCGAGCAGCTCGGTCACCCGCGCTCCGGCGGCCGGCGGGGCGCAGATCGCGGCGGGGGCACTCATGATCGGTGACATCGCCCACCGCGGGCCCGGCCTGAGGCTTTTCGGGGCGTCACCCGCAGCGCAGCAGCCCCGCCCGCTCCTTCGCCCGCAGCACATGCGTCGCCGCGTCGGTGAGCCGGGCGTCGAACCCCGCATCGGCCCGCGCCTCCGCGACCAGCGCCCTCGCCATCGGCCGGGCGTCCTCGGGGCGGATCGTCAGCGCCAGGTCGCCGCCCGCGGCCACGAAGCGGACCGCGCGCTCGCCGACCGGCACGATCGCGGCCGCGTCCGCCGCGCCGAGGTCGTCCGACATGATCAGCCCGGTGAAGCCCAGCTTCTCGCGGAGCAGGCCGGTCACGACCGGTTCCGAGTACGCCGCGATGGTGGTCCGGTCGAGCTGCGGATAGCGCGCCGACGACATCATCACCGCCGCCGAACCCGCCTCGATGCCGGCCCGGAACGGCTCGAGGTACGGGTCGTCCGCGTCGGCCTCCCCGTCGATCACGTCCGCCTGCACGTCGGTGTTGGCGCGCACCCGGCCCAGCCCGGGGAAGTGCTTGAGCACCGTCAGCACGCCCGCTTCCTGCGAGGCCGGGACGACGGTACGGATCGCCGCCGCGACCTCGGCCGGCTCGGAGCCGTACTGGCGGCGGAACGCACCGATCGGCGGGTTCGCCAGGCCGACGTCGGCGGGCACGGTGTCGGCGACCGGCGCCAGGTTGATCGTGATGCCGATCGCGGCGAGGTCGCGTGCGCTGTCCCGTACGGAATCGCGCAGTTTGTCTTTTGACCCGGCCCCCAGCCGCTGCGCCGACGGCAGCAGCGGGAAGTCGGGACCCTTGAGCGTCTGCACGCTGCCGCCCTCCTGATCGAGAGCGACCAGCGGCGCGGGATCGCCGGCGCGGGTGAGCGCCAGGATGTCCGCCCGCAGCGCGGTCGCCGTCCGGGTGCTGCGGCCGGCCAGGAAGACGCCGCCCAGGTGCAGCTCGCGCACCTCGTCGGCGAGGCGCTTCGGCGACGCGACGGGCGTACCGATCATCAACGCCTGCCCGGCCCGCTCCTCCAGCGACATGTCCGCCAAAGCCCGGCCGGCGCAGTCCCTGTCAGGTGCCGCCGAGGGCGTGGGTTCGACCGCCGTCGGCGACGCGACGACGGTCGCGGAGGGCGGGGGAGGGAGAGTCGAATCACTCGTACGCGAGGTGCACGCGCCCGTGACGGCCGCGGTGAGCACAACGGTCGTCGCGGCGAGGACCCGGTGGGCACTGCTGGCGGTACGCATCGACGCCACGCTAGCCCACTTTCCTCAACACGCCGCGGCCGCCGCCGATGGGGCGGGCCTTCGCATCAGAGGAAGGACCCACGGATGCGCCTCAAGCCCCTCGGCCCAACCCGCCGCGGCCTGCTGCTCGCCGCGGCGGTGCTGACCGCCCTGCCGGCCGTGCTGCCCGCCCCCGCGGTCGCCGCGCCGCGCTCCTCGTCGCTGCCGCATCCCGTCGGTGGCCTGCTGCCCGCGGGCCCCCGCAAGGTTGCTGCGGCCGGGGGCGTCCGGGCGCTCGACGTCCTGCCCGCGAGCGTCGACCTGCGCGCCGACGCCCCGAGCCCGGGCGACCAGGGCCAGATCGGCGCGTGCG
>CAKUMG010001501.1 GCA_934667465.1 uncultured Actinoplanes sp.
CCGAGGTCTCTCTCTTCGTGGTGACCGACGGCACAGCCGCGGTGCCGCTGATGCCGGCGCAGGACTTCAAGCGGGCAACCGACGGCGACCAGGGCCCCAACACCGGCGGCATGGGCGCCTACGCCCCGCTGGACTGGGCCCCGGCCGACCTGGTCGACCGCGTGATGGCCGAGACCGTGGAGCCAACCCTCGCCGAGATGCGCAAGCGCGGCACCCCCTTCTCCGGCCTGCTCTACGTCGGCCTCGCGCTGACCGGCTCCGGGCCGCGGGTCATCGAGTTCAACGCCCGCTTCGGCGACCCGGAGACCCAGGTCGTCCTGGCCCTGCTCGCCTCGCCCCTGGGTGAGCTCCTCGGCGCCGCCGCCCGCGGCACCCTCGCCGACCTTCCGCCGCTCCGCTGGCACGACGGTGCCGCCGTCACGGTCGTGGTGGCCGGCCACAACTACCCGGGCGCCCCCCGCACCGGCGACGTCATCGAGGGCGGCGAGCGGCCCGGCATCATCCACGCCGGCACCGCCCGCAACACCGACGGCGCCCTGATCTCCGCCGGCGGCCGCGTCCTGAGCGCCACCGCCACCGGCCCGGACCTCGCCGCCGCCCGCGCGGCCGCCTACGACCTGGTCGACGGCATCACCCTCGAGGGCTCCCACCACCGCCGCGACATCGCCCTGGCCGCCGTCGAGGGCCGCATCACCGTCACCGGCTGACCCCCACCGGGCGCCCCCACTCGCCCGTTCCGTCAGGCTCGTGCCGATACTCCGAAAGGCGCATCGTGGCTCCGCGCTGGTAGGTGGCCCTCCGGACCGACCGGCGTTGACGTCCGCCGTTGCCCGGCACCGGGCAACGGAGGTCCCGTAGGTGCTGGGGTGGTTGTGGGGCGGGGTGGGCTGCTCGTCGGGGCGAAACGGTCGCATGATCGAGCGGGGCAACGGGAATGGGAGGGGGCATGTCGTCCCTGAGCGCCCAGATGCCACCTGCCATGACCGAGATTCGCCGCTGGGTGCTGGACAGCGTCACGCAGCTGAAGCTGTTGCGGGCCTCTCTGCACGAGGCGATCACCGGCGAGGTGCTGGCCGAGGATGCCGCGCTCGACGAGGTCCCGGAGAAGGTCGTGCTGGTGGCCACGGAGCTCGCCACCAACGCTCTCCGGCATGCGCTGCCGCCGACGACCGTGCGGCTGGGGCGGGCCGACGATCGTTTCGTGCTCGACGTGTCCGATCACATGCCGGAGGCGGCGCCGGAGTATGCCGAGGGGCGTGGGCTCGGGGAGGGCGGGCTCGGGTTGCAGCTGGCGCGGCAGTTCTCGCTCGACATGGGCTGGTATGTGGAGGACGACACCAAGCATGTCTGGGCCGAGTTTCCGGTTTCTCGCTGATCTATGATCTCGATCGACCGCTCACGTAGAAGGTATCCGTGACTGAACCGACCTATCAGATCGCGCGTGAGGCCGGGCGGGTCCGGCTCTCCGGCGATCTCGACATCAACGCCAAGGACGAGGTCCGGGACGCGCTGCTGCGCGCCGTGGACGACGTGGCGCTGGCCAGGCGCGTCGTGGACGAGGCGTCGCTGGACGGGGCCGGCCACGTCGTGATCGCGGGCACCCCGCCGTTCGCCCTGTTCCCGGCCATGCCGGCCACCCTCGGCCGCTACCTCACCGAACGAGCCACCGCCCTGGACGACGTCGCCCAGCTCACCGCTGAACTGAAGGAGGCTGAGGCCCTGGGTGACGTTCGGGCAGCCGCACTCCTGCGCGCAGCGCTGCTG
>CAKUMG010001502.1 GCA_934667465.1 uncultured Actinoplanes sp.
CGTAGCCGTCGACCGCCGGGCCGGTGGCGACCCCGGTCGCGACCTGCTCGCCGACCGCCAGCTCCACCTCCACGGTCACGTCCAGGCCGAACGTGCGGGTCTGCACGTGCTCGATCAGCACGCGCGGGCCGGGACGGCCACCCGGATCCAGCGCGGGCGGACCGACCACGGCCGCGGTCGGCTGCCCGGGCAGGTAGGCGGCTGCGAGCTGCTCACCGGTCTCGTCGGTGGCCGCGGCCGGCTCCACGACCGGCAGCGCCTCCTCGCTGGCCGGGATCAGCGCGCTGATCGTGGTGCCGACGTCCGCCTCGGAGTAGATGCTGACCTGCCCGCCGGTCTGCGCGATCGTGCCGTACACCGTGGCCAGGCCGAGACCGGTCGCCTCGCCCTTCGGCTTGGTGGTGTAGAACGGCTCGAACGCGCGGTCCGCCACCTCCTTCGGCATGCCGACGCCGGTGTCGCTGACCTGCAACCGCACGTACGCGCCGGGGTGCAGGCCGGGCCGGCCGGCCAGGTAACTCTCGTCGACCGTCACGTTGTCGGTGCCGATGGTCAGGCTGCCGCCGCCGGGCATCGCGTCCCGCGCGTTGACCGCGAGGTTGACCAGCACCTGGGTGAGCTGGCCGGGATCCGCGCGGATCGGCCACAGGTCGGCGGCGAGCGCGGTCTCCAGCCGGACGTGCTCGCCGATCGTGCGCTGCAGCAGCGCCTCCACCTCGCGTACCACCGTGTTGAGGTTGAGCAAGATGGCGCGCTCGGCGGCGCGCTGGATCTGGTTGATGTCCTTGCGCACCGGCTCCCAGCGGTCCGGGTCCCCGGTCGCGGCGTCGTCCACCTCCTCCGCGATGAACGCGATGTAGTTCAGCACCACCGCGAGCAGGTTGTTGAAGTCGTGCGCGACGCCGCCGGCGAGCTGGCCCAGGCTCTCCAGTCGCTGTGACTGCTGCAGCCGGGCCTCGAGCCGCTCCCGCTCCGCGATCGTGGTCAGCCGTTCCCGCTCGGCGTGCGCCTCCAGCCGGTCGGTGACGTCCCGGATCGCCGCGGCGATCAACAACCCCTCGGGGGTACGGATGGCGGACAGCGAGATCTCGGCCGGGAACTCCGATCCGTCCCGCCGGCGGGCGGCCAGCGTGCCGGAGCCCATCGGCCGGGGGCGGGCGGCCCGCATGTACTCCTCGCGGTGCTGCGGATGCCCGGGCCGCGCCGCCGCCGGCACCAGGATCTCCACGGTCCGGCCGTGCAACCAGGCCGCACCGTCACGGGTCCGGAGGCTGCTACGGGCGCGCCCGAATCTAGTTCCTGTCAGGCGGAAAGCCGCGGGGGCGGCAGACGGAAGGGGACACATTGCGCAGGACTCAGGGAGTCTTCGGGACGCTGCTGGCGGGCTCGCTGGCGGTCGGTGCACTCGCGGGCGCGCCCGCGATGGCGGCCACGACCACCACGACGCAGCTCACGGTCTCCGCCTCGGACGACGCCTACACGTCCTCCGCGCGCAAGGGCCTGACCACCGGCTCGGAGACGAAGCTGGTCGCGGGCACGGTCTCCGGTGACCGCAAGGTCGCCTACCTGAAGTTCACCACCGGCAAGGCCGCGACCGGCGCGAAGCTGGCGCTGGCGCTGGACAGCGCGCCGGCCGGCAGCACGCTCACCGTCACCCGGGTGCTCACCAGCTCGTGGGCCGAGTCCACGTTGACCTCGGCGAACGCGCCGGCGCTGGGCACCACCGCGGTCTCCGCGAAGCTGACCGCCGGTCAGCAGGAGGT
>CAKUMG010001503.1 GCA_934667465.1 uncultured Actinoplanes sp.
GTGCCTGACCGCCGTGGAGCACGCGGCCGCGGCCGGCCGGGACGACGTGCGGGAGTGGCTGGCCCGCACACAGACCGAGGCCGCCTTGCTGCTGCCGGCGCTGAGCACGGTGCTGGACGAGCTGAAGCGGCCGGATGGGGACTGACCGGGTGCCCGGGGCGGGGGTCGAACCCGCATGCCTTTCGGCAGCCGCTTTTAAGGCGGCCGTGTATGCCATTCCACCACCCGGGCCGGGTGCGTGTGTGCAGTTGTCACGGTAATGGGTGCGGGCGCACCGGGCGCGCCGACAACCCTGCGGCACACTACTGTCGTTCCCGTGACGAGCCCCACACCCACCGAAGTGGACCCGGCGGACAGCGCCCGGGACGGTGCGCCGGGCGCACCGCGCAGGCCCCCCTGGTGGGCCCGACTCGACGCCGCTGACCTGGGATTCTGCGTGTTCTATCTGATCCTGGCGGGCTGGCTGACGGCCGGGCTGTGGCCGGATCCGACCGCGCGGGTGCTGTCGCTGAACCCGGCGGACCAGACGCTCTACGAGTGGTTCCTGGCGTACGACACGCGGATGGCCGGTGGCGATGTCAGCTTGATCACTGACCGGCTGAACGTGCCGGACGGGGTGAATCTGCTCGCCAACACGTCCGTGATCCTGCTGGGCGTGGTGCTGACGCCGGTGACGCTGGCGTTCGGCGCGCCGGTGCCCTTCGCGCTGCTGGTCGGCCTGAACCTGGCCGGCACCGCGCTCGCCTGGCACGTGCTGTTCCGGCGGGTGCTGGGCGCCGCGCCGCTCGCGGCCGGGCTGGGCGCGCTCTTCGCCGGGTTCGCGCCCGGCATGGTCTCGCAGTCGGTCAGCCACCTGCACATGACCGCGCAGTGGCTGGTCCCAGTGATGGTCTGGCTGGTGGTTCGGCTGCACCGGGCCGCGGTGGACCGGCGGTGGCGGCGGATCGTCACGTCCGGCCTCGGGCTCGCCGCGGCCGTGGTGGCGCAGGTCTTCATCGGCGAGGAGGTGCTCTTCCTGGCCGCATGCGCGCTGGCGCTGTTCACGCTCGCCCACGCGGCGCTACGCCCGCGCGAGGCGTGGCGGGTGGCCGGCCCGTTCCTGGCCGGCCTGGCGGTCACCGCGGCCGTGGCGGGGGCGCTCCTGGCGTACCCGCTGTGGGTGCAGTTCGGGGGTCCGCAGGCGGTGCGCGGGGTGCTGTTCGCGCCCGGGTTCTTCGTCACCGACCTGGCGAGCTTCGGCACGTTCTCGCCGCTGTCGGCGGCCGGCGGGCCCGAGGCGGCCGACCTGACCACCGGGCCGAGCGAGTACAACTCGTTCTTCGGCTGGCCGCTGCTGCTGGTCTTCGCCGGGCTGACGGTGTGGCTGCGGCGGGACCGGGTGGTGGTCGCGGCCGCGTTCGCCGGCGTGGCGATGGCCGTGCTGTCGCTCGGGCCGTCGCCCATGCTGCGCCGCGAGCCGCTCGGCGTCTGGGGGCCGTTCGCGCTCCTGGAGGGCGTGCCGGTGGTGGACGCGGCGCTGCCGATGCGGTTCGCGCTGGCGCTGATCCCGGTGATCGCGGTGGTGATCGCGCGCGGCGTGCAACGCGGCCTGGAGCGCCCGCACCTGGACCGGTACGTCGCGCCGGCGCTGGTCGCGGTGGCGCTCGCACCGCTGACGCCGACGCCGCTGCCGACCGTGGACCGGGGCGAGCTGCCGCGGTTCGTGTCGGAGGGGCACTGGCGGGAGTGCGTGCCGGAGGGCGGCGTGCTGGTGCCGGTGCCGC
>CAKUMG010001504.1 GCA_934667465.1 uncultured Actinoplanes sp.
GTCCTCGGGATCGCGATAGACCTCCAGGGCGCGGCACATCGCCCGCACCACATGGTCGCTGAGCTGGAACGTCGCCTCGCCCAGGGCGGTGCGGACGCCGAGCACCGCGACGGGCCGGTCACCCGCCGCCGGGTCGTAGGGCGCCACCCGCTCGACGAACTCGGCGAGGACGGCGGCGGGATCGAGCGGGGCTGTCACGGGTCAAAGTTAGCGCCTGGAGCCCGTAAGATCGCTCACTACCCGTCGCCGGAGGTCACCGTGGGCGCGTCGTCGATCGAAGCGGTCAACCGGGCTTTCACCCGGCCGGGCGCCCAGGGCTGGGCGGCGCTCGCGGCCGTGGCTGTGCTCGCCGTCACCGGGTTCTCCGCGTTGCGATCCGTGCGCGCCCCCGCCCCTCCGCCCGGGCCGGTGCCCGCGGACGAGTTCGACGCCGGGCGCGCCCTCGGCCACGTCGAGGCTATCGCCGCCCGCCCGCACCCGGTCGGCAGCGCGGCCAACGACGCCGTCCGCGAGCACCTGGTCACGACCCTGCGGGGACTCGGCCTGGACACCGAGGTGCAGGACACCGTGTCGGTCCAGGGCGCAAAGCTGTCCGCGAGCGCCGGTGGCACCGGGATGGCCCGGGTCCGGAACGTGATCGCGGTGCTGCCCGGCACGGCCTCCACCGGCCGGGTCCTCCTCACCGCGCACTACGACTCCGTGCAGAACGGGCCGGGCGCCAACGACGACGCGGTCGGCGTGGCGGCGGTGCTGGAGAGCGCGCGGGTGCTCGCGGCCGGGCCGCGCCCGCGCAACGACGTGGTGTTCCTGCTCACCGACGGTGAGGAGGGCGGCCTGTTCGGGGCGAAGGCCTTCGTCGACCAGCACCCGCTGGCACGCGACGGCGGCGTCGTGGTCAACCTAGAGGCGCGGGGCAGCACGGGCCCGGCCATCATGTTCGAGACCGCCCGCGACAACGCCGGACTGATCGGGGTGTACGCGCGGGCGCCGCGCCCGGTCGGCACGTCGTTCGCGGTCGAGGTCTACCGGCGGATGCCGAACAACACCGACTTCACGCCGTTCCTCGCGGCCGGGTTCACCGGGCTCAACAGCGCCCACGTCGACGGCGTGGCCCGCTATCACACGCCACTCGACACGCCGTCCGCCGTGGACCTCCGCACGCTGCAGCACCACGGCGCCAACCTGCTCGGGCTCGCCCGCGAGCTGGGCGGTGCCGACCTCCCGGGACTGCGCAGCAACGGGGACGCCACCTACTTCCCGGTGCCGGGCGGCCGGCTGCTGCACTATCCCGGCTCGTGGACCTGGCCGCTGGCGGCGGCCGCGGCGCTGGGCGTGCTGGCCCTCGGGTGGCTGGTCCGCCGCCGGGGCCTGGCGTCGCTGCCCCGGCAGGCGGTCGCGGCCGGAGCCGTCCTGGTGCCGCTGGTCGCCGCCCCAGCGGTCGCGCAGGGTTTCTGGGCGCTGATGAAGGTGATCCGGCCGGAGTTCACCGCCCTCGCCGTCGACCCGTACCGGCCGTGGTGGTTCCGGTTCGCGGTGCTCTCCGCGACCGCGGCTGTCGTCCTCGCCTGGTACGCGCTGCTGCGCCGCCGCCTCACCCCGGCCGCCCTCGCCACGGCCGGACTGGGCTGGCTCGCGGCGCTCGGCGTGGTGCTCGCGGCGGTCGCGCCCGGCGGCTCCTATCTGGCCGCGCTGCCCGCCCTGGCCGGCGCGCTGGCCGGGATCCCGGCGGTGCTGCTCGGCGCCCGTGCCGGGGCGGGATG
>CAKUMG010001505.1 GCA_934667465.1 uncultured Actinoplanes sp.
CTCCTGGAGCCGGCTGAGGCGGGCCTTCAGGCCCGTGATGCGCGGCTCGAACTCGGCGCGCTCGATCACGCCTTCGGCATAGCTGTCGATCAAGCGGCCGATCCCACGTTGAAGGCTGGCAATTTGCTGATCAAGTTGGACGACGTCGTGCTGGTCGGCTCCAGCCTGAGTTTCCACCAAACGCCGACGATACTCTGTGACGATGCGGCCAGGCTCCTCCAGCACAGCCCGGACCCGCTGCCAAACCGCCTGCTCGAGGTAGTCGCCGCGGACCGGTGGGTTGTCGCAGACGGTATGGCCATCGAAGCGGTATCCGTCGGTTCCGATGCAGCGATAATAACAAAGCACATCCTTCGATTTCGCCCAATTCGACCGTGGAGCCATTTTGCCGTAGTACGCGTATCCACAGCGCCGGCAGACGGTCAGGCCTTGCAGCAGCCAGCGCGGACCTTTGCGGGACTCTCGTTTGCGCCGGTGATTTTCAGCGAGTTGCGTCTGAACCGCCTCGAACACGGCGGGATCGACCAGGGCTGCGACCTGAACCTCGATCCACTCCTCCCGGGGCACGACGACACGCGCGCTCGGACGGCGGCACGGCTGTGGATGGCCGCGGATCGGGCGCAATTTCGGCGGCGCTGCCACATAGCGGGCATGGCCGTAGATGGCGCGTCCGATATAAGTCGTGTTCAGCAGCATGCCGCGGATCGTGGAGGCATACCAGTGTGTCGCGCCGCGGCGTGTCGGGCAGCCGGCCTGCTGGAGACGGCGGCAGACCTCGCGCAGACTGACCCGCTCCAGGCCGACCCAGGCGAAGATCAGGCGGACGATGCGGGCTTCTTCCGGCACCACCTCGAAACGCGCGACGCCGCCGCCGAGGTTCTTAGGGATATAACGATAGCCGTAGGGCGCCGTGGTAAAAGCGCTGAGCAGGCCTGAGCGGGCGGCGTGGCGGCGGCTGCGCTCCAGAATCCTGGCCCGCTCGTATTCAGCGATGACGCCCTGGATCTGAAGCAGCAGGTCGTCCTCGGCGGTGCCGCCGATCGGGTGGTTCAGGAAGACGATCTCCGCTCCAGCACGCCTAAATTCGTCGATCAGAAGCACCTGATGCGCATAACGGCGGGCCAGCCGATCCGGTGCCAGGACGTAGACGCGCCCGATCGTGCCCGATGCCACAGCATCGCGCAGGCGCTCCAGGGCCGGACGCACCAGGAACGAGCCGCTGTATCCCTCATCGACGTAAGCATCGTCCGGCTCCAACTGCCAGCCGTCGGCCGCGATCCGCTCCCGCAGGCTCGCCACTTGGCTGAGGATGGTATGGTCGCGTGCCTGCTGCTCGGTTGAGACGCGCGCGTAGAGGGCGACACGGTGATCAGACATGCTCACCTCCACGGAGTGGAACATGGGGAGGTTCCGGCGCCACGCCGTCGCGGTCCGCCTTGGGGAGCGTCTTGCGCCGGACCGGAACCACCTGGGCGTAAGCCTCGATCAGAAACTTTGGACTGAGCCTCGTCGCCTCGAACGACTCCCACACGTCCAGGCAAGGGCGACGCGTCTGCCGGGTCATCAGCGCCTCCGATGGCGGCGCTCACGCAATGCACCGCCCGATGATGATTCAACCCGGTATAGGAAGCATCATTCCGGTCGCGTCGACGGAGTTCATCACGGTCGATCCGCGCCGACCATTCAAACCTTGATATGGCAACAGTGTACGGGCGATCACCACCCACCGGCGCGGAAAAACGTGGAAGCCGGAAGGAATG
>CAKUMG010001506.1 GCA_934667465.1 uncultured Actinoplanes sp.
GGCCCGGGGCGGAGCCCCAGCTCCGCCCCGGGCCCTTTTTCATGCCGCCACCCCGGCTCGCCGCTCCTCCGGCACCCTGCCGAAACCGGCGACAGCCGCCGCTGGCGCGCGTGAGGCCGGCACCGGCCCGGTGGAGGATCCCGCCCGGGTGCCGGACCCGGCCGGTCTGGTCTCCGGGCACGGGCCGACGCCGAGCCGGCCGGTGCCGCTCACCACCGTGCGACGACCTCCAGCCCCGGTCGCCCCGGTGCTCCTGCCACTGTGCGGGGCGGCAAGGGCACCGGGACCACGACGGGACCGGCAGGGAGGAGCGCCAGCGACGACCGGTGCCCAATGCCACTTAGCTTATTTTGATCTTGATGGTGGGTGGAAGCGGTATGTGGCGGGGCCGGGGTGGCGGGTGGAGGCGGGTTCGTCGCGTTGTTTGGGGCGGTACATGTTGCGGCGGCAGCGTTTGACGGCGCGGGGGCAGGTGCGGTGCCGGCGTGGGGGGTTGAGTGTGCGGGTGAGCTGGGCTCGGATGCGGGGTAGCTGGGTGGTCCAGTCTTCAGGGGGAAATGGCCGCTGAGCCGGTGGCTGAGCGGCGGACGAGGCGCAGGGCGCGGGTGAAGCTGATCCGGTCGGGGTCGATCGCGGCGGCGTCGGCGGCGCGGGTGATCAGGGCGGTCATGGCGTGCTGGACGAGTAGCCAGGCCCAGATTTCCTGGTGGACGAGGTCGGGCAGTTTCGAGCGCAGGATCCGGCCGGGGCCGCGGAGGTGGGTTTTGAGCTGGTCGTTGGCGGTTTCGTGTTCCCAGCGCTGGTGGTAGGCGGCGGCGAGTTCGTCCGGGTGGGCCTGGGCGGGGTCGAGGATGGTCGTGGCCAGGGTAATCAGTTCGCCGGTGCCGTTGCCGTCCCGGTCGGGGACGTCGTATTCGACGATGCGGGCCAGATGTGCTGCCGGTAGGCCACGGTCGTTGACCGCGTCGTCGCAGCCGTCCAGGGTCCCGGCCGCGGCGGCGGCGAGGATGCGGTCCCGGCGGCCGCCACGGATCGTCTTGTCCATCAGTACGGTCAGATAGGTGCCGTCGTCGAGGACCTCGACGACCGGCAGCCGGATCCCGGCCTGGATCCGCCAGAGCAGGTCCGCGCCGGTCGCCTGCGCCCGGTCCCACGCCGCAAACGAGTAGAAGGACCGGTCCGCGGTCAGTAGTTCCCCGCGCCGCAGCCGTGAATACAACGGCATCGCCAGGGTTTGCTCCCCGCGGTCATACGGGCCGACCTCCGCCGCCAGGAACGCGTGCGTCCCGCACTCGGTCAACGCCACCACCCGGGCCTTCGGGAACGCCGACGGCCCACCACCAGTCCGCGAATACCCGAACTCAGCCGCGTTCTGCGTCGTGTCCGGCACATCCACGTCGAACCCGTCAACGGCAAGGACCCGCCAGTCCCGCAACCACGCACCCACCGTCACCGGCGACGCGACCGGCGCCGCGACCCGCTCGAACACCTCCGCCAGCACATCCCGGCCCAACCGCTTACGGGCCTGACTGATCCCGCCCGGCGTCGGCGGCGACCAGCCCGCCTCCCAGCACCCGAACCGATCCAACCCGCCGGTCACCTTGGCTGCGACCTCGGCATAGTCATCATCCGGGAACAGCCACAAACCCAACGTCAGATACGCCGTCACATGCGGCGGCAACTTCCCATCCGACCGCCTCGCCCCCACCCCACACTGCACGACCGCCGCATCCACCGCGTCCCGCGGCACCGCCGTGACC
>CAKUMG010001507.1 GCA_934667465.1 uncultured Actinoplanes sp.
GGCGACGGTGCTCTTGGTGGTAAAGGTGTTGCCACAACCGCAGGTGACCGTGGTGGTGTGGTACTCGGGGTGGATGCCGGGCTTCATGCCGTGCGACCTCTTCCGCTGATGAGAGTTGCGTGCTGTCGAACGCCGCCGGACCGGGCGGCATTCCGATGTCGGGAGCGCGCGCGGGGCGGGAGTCGGAGAGCAGTATTCCCGACCCCTGGCGCCGCCCGACGCGCGGGCTGCTACTCCCCCGGGGTCGTCTTCTGGATCTGCATGAGGAACTCGATGTTGTTGCGCGTCTTGCGCAACCGGTCGTTGAGCAGCTCGATGGCCTGCTGCGGCTCGAGGGCCGACAGCACCCGGCGCAGCTTGATCACGATCGCCAGCTCGTCGGGGGCCAGGAGGATCTCCTCCTTGCGGGTGCCCGAGGCGTTGACGTCGACCGCCGGGAAGACCCGCTTGTCCGCCAGCCGGCGGTCGAGCTTGATCTCGGCGTTCCCGGTGCCCTTGAACTCCTCGAAGATGACCGTGTCCATCGTGGAGCCGGTCTCGACCAGCGCCGAGGCGATGATCGTCAGCGAGCCGCCGTTCTCGATGTTGCGGGCGGCACCGAGGAAGCGCTTGGGCGGGTAGAGCGCCGTGGAGTCGACACCACCGGAGAGGATGCGCCCGCTGGCGGGGGCCGCCAGGTTGTAGGCGCGGCCCAGGCGGGTGATCGAGTCCAGCAGGACGACGACGTCGTGGCCCATCTCGACCAGGCGCTTGGCCCGCTCGATGGAGAGCTCGGCGACCGTGGTGTGGTCCGACGGCGGCCGGTCGAAGGTCGAGGCGATGACCTCGCCCTTCACCGAGCGCTGCATGTCGGTGACCTCTTCGGGCCGCTCGTCGACCAGCACGACCATCAGGTGGCACTCGGGGTTGTTGTGGGTGATCGCGTTCGCGATCGCCTGCAGCACCATCGTCTTGCCGGCCTTGGGCGGCGAGACGATCAGGGCACGCTGGCCCTTGCCGATCGGCATCACCAGGTCGATGACGCGCGTGGTCAGGATGTGCGGCTCGGTCTCCAGCCGCAGGCGCTCCTGCGGGTAGAGCGGCGTGAGCTTGTAGAACTCGGGGCGGCGGCGGGCCTCCTCGGGCTCCATCCCGTTGATGGTGTCGAGCCGCACCAGCGGGTTGTACTTGTCGCGGCGCTGCTCACCGCCCTCGTTGCGGGGTGCGGAGCGCACGGCGCCGGTGACCGCGTCGCCGCGGCGCAGGCCGTGCTTCTTGACCTGCGACATCGACACGTAGACGTCGTTGGGGCCGGACAGGTAGCCGGTGGTCCGGACGAACGCGTAGTTGTCGAGCACGTCGAGGATGCCGGCGACCGGCACGAGGACCTCGTCGTCGGACACGTGCGGCTCGCGGCCGCCCTCACGGCCGCCACCGCCGCCGCCCTCGCCGTCACGGTCCCGGCCGCGGCGACGGTCACGGAAGCGGCTGCGCCGGCTCCGGCGGCCACCCTCGCCGTCGTTGTCGTCGTCGTCGTGGTTGTCGTTGCGCGGGCCCCGGTCGTTGCGGTCGCCCCGGTCGTTGCGGTCACCGCGGTCGTTGCGGTCGCGGTCGCCCTCGCCGCGCTGCTGGTTGCGCTGGCGGTCGCGGTTGCGCTCGCCGCGCTCCGGGCGGTCGCCACGGTCGCCGCGGTCGGTCCGCTCGCCGGAGGAGTCACCCTCGGTGCGGATCTCGGTCTGCTCGGCGCGGGGCTCACGCTCCGTGCGGGGCTCGCGGTCA
>CAKUMG010001508.1 GCA_934667465.1 uncultured Actinoplanes sp.
GAAGCGCTGTGGCACGAGCTCGAGCACCGGCGGTTCCCCCGGATCGGTTACATCGCCAGCACGCTCGCCCTGTTCACGCCGGAGGTCGTGCCCCGGCTGCTGGACGCGACCGGCAGCGCGGACCCGGACCAGCGATATTGGGCCGTCGTGGCGCTCGGCTCGACGGGCGACGACCGGGCGGTGCCCGCGCTCGAGCGGCTGATGGCCGGCGACCGGGGCACGACCGTCTTCGACGGCGAGGTGCGCACCGCCGCGAAGAAGGCCCTGCGCACGCTCCGGCGGATCCAGGCCGCGATCGCCGCCCGGGAGAGCGCGGACGCGCCTGCCGAGGCCGGCTGACCGGGCTGGTCAGAGCGCGGAGACGCCGGCCGAGGCCGGCTGATCGGCTGGGCGACTGGTCAGAGCGCCGAGGCGCCCGCCGAGGCCGGCTGATCGGCTCAGCGACTGGTCAGAACGTGAAGCCGCCCGGGCGGTCGTTGCGGTCGGCGATCAGGCCGGCCAGGGTGGCGACGGCGATCTCTGCCGGGGTCTTGCTGCCGATGTTGAGGCCGATCGGGCGATGGACGCGGGCGATCAGATCCTCCGGTACGCCGAGGGCGCGCAGCGCGGCGAGATGCGGGCCCTCCTTGTTCGGGTTGCCCACGATGCCGATCCAGCGGGCCGGGGTGGCCAGGGCCGCCTGGAGCACGCTGCCGATCTCGGGGCGGTGGTGATCCGTGAGGACGATGTCGGTGTGCTCCGTCACGCCCGCCGCGGACAGGCCGGACACGAACGTGTCGCCGTGCGGGCGGGGCGGGCCCTGCAGGAGCGTCGGGTCGGGCTCCACCAGGGTGGTCCGGAAGCCCACCTCGATGCCCAGGCGGAGCAGGGCCTCCGCGATCGGGGACTCGAACACGGCGATCAGGTGCCGGGGGCTCTGCTGCGCTTCCACGCTTTGACTCTGCCAGAGGTCGGTGTGCCATGCTCGACGCGTGACCCTCGCACTCTCCATCAAGCCCCTGAAGCTCGGCCGCCACGAGGCGTGGCCGCCGGTGGTGCTCGCGCCGATGGCCGGCATCACCAATGTCGCGTTCCGGTCGCTGTGCCGCGAGCAGGGCGGCGGGGTCTACGTGTGCGAGATGATCACGACGCGGGCGCTGGTGGAGCGGATCCCCAAGACGCTCAAGATGATCGAGTTCGGGCCGGACGAGGATTTCCGCAGCCTGCAGCTCTACGGTGTCGATCCCGACGTGACCGCGGCGGCGGTCCGGATGATCGCCGAGGGCGACCTGGCCGATCACATCGACCTCAACTTCGGGTGCCCGGTGCCCAAGGTCACCCGCCGGGGCGGGGGCAGCGCGCTGCCGTGGCGGCGCAAGCTGTTCGGGCGGATCGTGCGGCAGGCGGTCGCGGCCGCCGAGCCCTACGGGATCCCGGTCACGATCAAGATGCGCAAGGGCATCGACGACGAGCACCTGACCTACGTCGAGGCCGGCCTGATCGCGCAGGAGGCCGGGGTCGCGGCGGTCGCGCTGCACGCCCGGACGGCGGAGCAGCGCTACTCCGGCACCGCCGACTGGGACGCCATCGCGACCCTCAAGCAGGCGCTCGACGTGCCGGTGCTCGGCAACGGCGACATCTGGGAGGCCTCCGACGCGCTGCGCATGGTCGCGCACACGGGCGTCGACGGCGTGGTCGTGGGCCGGGGCTGCCTGGGCCGGCCGTGGCTGTTCAAGGACCTGCAGGCGGCGTTCACGACCGGGGTCGCGACCCAGGAG
>CAKUMG010001509.1 GCA_934667465.1 uncultured Actinoplanes sp.
AGGAAGCCGGCCTTCTTGAGCGCCGGACGGTCGTCGGGCTCGTTGGTGATCAGCGCACGGGCGATGCCGAGGCGCAGCGCGCCGGCCTGGCCGGTGATGCCGCCGCCACGCAGGTTCGCGATGACGTCGAAGATCTCGGTCTTCTCCGTGGTCACCAGCGGCTCACGGATGAGCTGCTGGTGCACCTTGCTCGGGAAGTAGGCCTCGATGTCGCGGCCGTTGCAGGTCACCTTGCCGGTGCCCGGAACGAGGCGAACCCGGACGATGGCCTCCTTGCGGCGGCCAACGGTCTGGATCGGGCGCTCGCCACGCGGCACGCGGCTCAGCGTCGCGACCGCGGGGGCCTCCTCGACGGTCTCCTCGGCCACCTCGGCCTCGGCGACGGCCACGGTGGCGTCGGTGTCGATGTCGGTCGCCGGCGCGTCAGCGGCAGGCGTCTGCTCGTCGATGTCAGTCATGCTTCTTCTCTCGCCTGCGCCTACTGCGCGATCTGCGTGATCTCGAACGGGACCGGCTTCTGCGCGTCGTGCGGGTGCTCAGCGCCGGCGTAGACCTTCAGCTTCTTGATCAGCTGACGGCCGAGCTTGTTGTGGGGCAGCATGCCCTTGACCGCGAGCTCGATCGCGCGCTCCGGACGCTTGGTCAGCAGCTCTTCGTAGCTGACCTGCTTGAGGCCGCCCGGGTAACCGGAGTGGCGGTACGCCACCTTGGTCTGCCGCTTGTTGCCGGTCAGAGCCACCTTGCCCGCGTTGATGATCACGACAAAGTCGCCCGTGTCCACGTGCGGCGCGAAAGTCGGCTTGTGCTTACCGCGGAGGAGCGTCGCGGTGTGGGTGGCCAGTCGGCCCAGCACGACGTCAGACGCGTCGATGACGTGCCACTGACGCTCGATTTCACCCGGCTTCGGGCTGTACGTACGCACAGGTCTACCTTGTCTCGTCGTCGGTCTGAAGTCGCGCGCTGGGCGTCGATCTCAGCACGCACGCGAAACACCAGAGTATCCCAACCAAACTTTCCACGTCACAGCGGGACGGAGAAGTCTGCGCCCGGCCGATGTCGGCGCAGATGCGGCGGGATGGTGAGCGGTTACGTGACTGGTTTATCGCAGCCATCGCACAACAGCGGGCAACTTTACCCGTACTCCCACCCCGGATGCAAAACGCGTGCTCCGCGCGGTCGTCCGGCCGGCATCCGAGGGCGTGAGCGGCTCTTAACAGGCTGAAAACAATCAAGACGCCCGAGCGAAACCGCCCACCGGCACTCTTCCGACATGGCGGGTGCAAAGGCGTACAGGCGACATGACGGGGTGTCACCACCCCCGGTTCGCCGCGCGCGCACCGGCCGCACCGAGCCACCGCCAGGCTTGAGGACGGACCTGGCGGTGACGCCGAGCCGGTTCCCCGGTTCGGCACCCGGCGCGCGCGGTTCTCTGCCGAACCGCCCGGCCGGCACAGAGGAGCCGCGGCGCGGACCGGCCGGAGGCACGGTCGATCAGCGCAGGCGTGACGTGGGAGCGGGTCGTCGCCGAGGACGGCGTGTTCGTCGCGTGCCCGTCGGTGGACCGGCCGGACCCGCCGCGGCTCTTCGCCCACTGCCTGATCAGGGACCTTTCGCAGATGTCTGACGAGCTCAGCGGTTTCACGATCGGGGTCACCGCCGACCGGCGCCGGGACGAGCTGGCCTCCCTGCTGGAGCGGCGCGGGGCCCGCATCGTGCTCGCGCCCGCGCTCCGTATCGTCCCGATCGCCGACGACACC
>CAKUMG010001510.1 GCA_934667465.1 uncultured Actinoplanes sp.
AACCCCGGCATCATCTCGATCCCGCTGGGCTTCCTGTGCGGCTGGATCGGCACGATCATCTCCAAGGAGTCGGACGCCGACAAGTACGCCGAGCTCGAGGTCCGCTCGCTGACCGGCCACGGCGCGCACTGATCTCACCCACGCCATTGACCAACTTGAGTTGAACGCGAAGGGGCCGGTGCGCGAACAGCGCGCCGGCCCCGCTCGCTAGAGTGGGCCGCATGGCGGTGCAGCAGAGGTTCGGCACGGGACATCGGATTCTGGTCAGCGGCGGTGCCGGGTTCGTCCCCTCGCACGTGGTCGATGCCCTGATCGCCCGCGGCTGCACGGTCGTCGCGGTCGACAACTTCGTCACCGGCTCCCGGGACAACGTCGCGCACCTCGCCGAGGAGCCGCGGTTCACCCTGGTCGAGGCCGACCTCACCGAAGGGTTGCCGCAGCACCCGGCCCTCACCGAGCGCTTCGACGCCGTGCTGCACATGGCGTCGCCGGCCAGCCCCACCGACTTCGCCAAGCTGCCGCTGGAGATCCTCAAGGTCGGCTCGGTGGGCACGTTCACGATGCTCGACCGAGCGCTGGCCGACTCGGCGCGCTTCCTGATGGCGTCCACCTCCGAGGCGTACGGCGACCCGCTGGTGCACCCGCAGCCGGAGAGCTACTGGGGCAACGTCAACCCGATCGGCGTGCGGTCGGTCTACGACGAGGCGAAGCGCTTCTCCGAGGCGGCCACCATGGGCTACCACCGCTTCCACGGGCTCGACACCGCCATCGTGCGCATCTTCAACACGTACGGGCCGCGGATGCGCCCCGACGACGGCCGCGCGATCCCCACGTTCATCAGCCAGGCGCTGCGCGGTGTCCCGCTGACGGTGCAGGGCACGGGCGCGCAGACCCGGTCCATCACCTACGTCGACGACCTGGTGCGCGGCATCCTGCTGCTGCTCGACTCGACCGAGACCGGCCCGGTCAACTGCGGCACGGAGCACGAGACCACGATGCTCGAGCTGGCCGAGCTGATCGTGAAGCTGACCGGCAGCTCCTCGCCGATCGAGCTCGTCCCGCGCGCGTCGGACGACCCGGAGAAGCGCCGCCCGGACCTCACCCGGGCCCGCACGCTGCTCGGATACGAGCCGCAGGTCGGCCCCGAGGAGGGCCTGCGCCGGACCATCGAGTTCTTCGCCCGCTGAGGGATTCTTCACGGTAGTGAACGTTTCACCGAAAGTAGTTGCCTCCTACCTTCGTGCCACCCCGCGTCGATACAGGGCCCACCTGGTCCGCGGTCTCTAACCTGAAAGCATGTCTGCGACTTCGTCCCCCTGGGGTGGGCCCGGCGGCCGGGCTTCGGTGCCGGGTTCGATGGGTATTCCCGGCGCCATGGATCGTTCCTCGGTGCCCGGCGCCTCCGGACGGGCCGGCACAGCCCGCCCCGGAGACCGCGGCCACGGCAGCGAGCGCCCGGGCGGCGGCCGCTCGTACGGTTCCTCCGGCCCGGCCGGCGCCTACGGTGGCCGGTCGGCCGCCCCGAGCGGCGAGGAGTGGCCGCCGCGCGGTTCCGGCGGCAGCGGCATGGGCGGCGGCGGACGAATCGAGCCGCCGCGCCGGCCCGGCCGGGGCAACTCCTACCAGGGGCGCCGCAAGCCGCGCTGGGGCCGCATCGCGATGGTGGCCGGCGTCGTCGTGCTGGTGCTCGCCATCGTCGGCGGCATCTCGCTCTACGGATACGCCAGCGGCCTCAACGGCGACCTCAAGCGCACCA
>CAKUMG010001511.1 GCA_934667465.1 uncultured Actinoplanes sp.
GGCGATCGCTTCGCCGTGGCATCGGCGACCGGAGAGGCCGCGCAGGCCGCGGCCGCGGTCACGACCGTGCCGACCGGGAACGTGAACGACCACCACGCGAGCGAGAACGGCGGCCGGGCACGGGCCGTAACGGTCGCGGCCACCGCTGCCCAGAGCAGGGCAAGACCCCACACGGGTACGCCGTACAGCACCGCGAATCCCCGCAGCGCCCCCGCCGCCGGTGCGGGCAGGACCCCGCCGGCCGCCCCGCCGAGCAGGCACACGGCGGTCACCGACTGGCCGAGCGGCCCCAGCACGATGAACAGCATCGGCACCGCCCCCGCCGGCCCCGCCCCGTGCCGGGCCAGCCGCGCCAGCAGCTGCCGGAGCACCACCACCGAGCCGGCGACGCCGAGCCCGAACAGCGCGTAGCAGGCCACCAGCAGGACCCGGCCCGCCGGGACGTGCGGCACGAGCAGCGCGCCGGTCGAGGCGGACACCATCGGCGGCACCACCGGCATCAGCCACCCCGCGAACGCCGGGCCGGTGCGGCGCGCGGTGGCCGCGGTGAGCAGCCCGCCCGCGGTCCCCGCGAGCCACAGCACCGCGTCGATCAGCACCGCGGCACGCAGCCCGAGGACGTCGCGGCCCACCAGCAGCGTGCCCGCGCCGACGGTCAGCACCGCCATCGGCACCGCGCCGTAGAAGTGGCCCAGGACCGGGTCGGTGCGGTAGCCGCGCGCCGTGGCCGGGTCCCGCCGCCGGTGGCGCACGATGGCGACGATCAGCACGGCCAGCAGCACCACCGCGAGCGCCCACACGACGGTGGCGAACGCGCGCAGCCCGGGCACCCGCAGCGGCAGGCTCACCGCGGCGGTCGCCACGATGCCGGTGCCCATGACGGACGCGAAGAGGTTCGGGGTCGGTGTCACGATCACCACGGTGCCGGGGCGCCGGCCAGGCCGGTAGCGGCGCCGCCCTTGTGAGGCCACAACCTTTGCTTGTGGCCGGGTACCATCGGTGCTTGTGGCACTGAGCGCACGGATGCCCGACCTGGCGTCCCTCGAGGTCCTGCTGGCCGTCGCCCGCGCCGGCAGCCTGAGCGCGGCCGGGCGCGACCTCGGGCTGACCCAGCAGGCCGTGTCCGCGCGGCTGGCCGGCCTGGAGGCGCGGACCGGCATCCGGCTGGCCGTGCGCACCACGCGCGGCGCCACCCTCACCCCCGAGGGCACCGTCGTCGCCGGGTGGGCCGACCGGCTGCTGCGGGCCGCCCACGAGATCGACACCGGCCTGGCCTCGCTGCGGGCCGACAGCCACAGCCAGATCCGGGTCGCCGCCAGCCTCACCATCGCCGAGCAGCTGCTGCCCGGGTGGCTGGTCAGCCTGCGTGCCGAGGCGCACCACCGGGGCGACGAGCCCGTACGGGTGGAGTTGCACGCCACCAACAGCGACCACGCCATCGAGCGGCTCCGGACCGGCGACGCCGACCTGGGCTTCGTCGAGGGTTCCACGGCCCCGCGCGGGCTGCGCAGCCGCGTCGTGGCGGGCGACGAGCTCGTGGTCGTGGTGCTGCCCGGCCACCGCTGGGCCCGCCGCCCGGCCGGGATCGACGCCGGCGAACTGGCCGGGACGCCGCTGGTGACCCGCGAGCCCGGCTCCGGCACCCGCGAGTTCCTGGACACCGCCCTGCGCCGCCGGCTCGGCGACAGCCTCCGGCAGGCTCCGCCGGCCCTGGAGCTCTCCACCACCGCCTCGGTGCGCGCCGCGGTCCTGGCC
>CAKUMG010001512.1 GCA_934667465.1 uncultured Actinoplanes sp.
GGCCCACCCCGTCGACCTCGTTCGCCGCGTATGCCCCCAGCCGCCCGTCTGCGCCCTGCAGGTGCGCGCTGACGGCCAGCCAGTTGAAGTGCGCCACCACCAGGTCGGACCGGCCGTCGCCGGTCAGGTCGCCGATCGCCAGCGCGGCCGCCGAGTCGTACGCCGGGTAGACCGCCGGGGTCGTGGCGAGCCCGCCGGTGCTGCGCTGGGCGAAGACGTTCACCGCGCTCAGCGGCATGTTCATCGTCCGGCTCAGCACCAGGTCGGCCCGCCCGTCGCCGGTCACGTCGCCGGCCGCGGCGGCCCGGCCCCGGGTGCGGCTGCCGTCCTGGTCGGGAGCGAGGGTGTGTGTGGTCGCCGGGGCGTAGGTGCCCGCGGACCGGTGCAGCCGCACCCAGGCCGCGGCGCCGTACGCCTGCGCCACGTCGAGCCACCCGTCGCCGTCGAAGTCGGCGGCGAACACCTGGTCGTACGTCGTGACATCGGGCACCGGCCCGGTCAGCGTGGCCGACGCCGGGTACGTGCCGTTCGCCGCCCGCAGCAGCAGCCGTGCCTCGCCCTCGCGCGCGCTGACCAGCAGATCCTGCCGCCCGTCCCGGTTCAGGTCGGCGATCACGGCATCCTCGGCCGGGCCGGCCACCATCACCGGCGCGGTCAGCTTCCCGCCGCGCTGGTAGAAGAGCTCGACGTGCGACCCGGTCGCCATGGCCACGTCGGTCCGGCCGTCGCCGTCCAGGTCACCGGTGTCCAGCCGGACGTCCCAGTAGGTCCCCCGCCCCGCGATCCGCTGCGGCGTGCCGTACGTGCGGTCGGCGCGCTGCGCGTACACCAGCAGTGCACTTGTCTCGTTGTTGGTGCTCGTCCCCAGGCCGACCAGGATGTCCGGCCGCCCGTCGCCGGTCACGTCCGCGACCGCCACGGCGTTGGTCTCCGCCGACCCGGTGCCGAGGTAGCGCACCGGCAGGAACGTGCCGCTGCCCGCCGCCGACGCCATCCCCGGCGTCATCGCGACGACAAGCCCTGCCACAGCCGCGCCCACCACAAATCTCGTCATTGCGCCCCCGCTCCTCAATCCATCGTGGATGGTCGATGTCGCCCTTCCCGGCGCACCGACCCCCGAAACCCGGCGGGGGCCGGTGCCGGAACGGCCCCCGCCGTTCAGATGTCGCGGGGTGGCCGGCCGAGGTCTTCCTCGCCGTGCCCGGCGGGGCCGGTGGCGATGCGGTCGAGCCAGTCGCCGAGGAGCGCGCGTTCGTGCGGGGTGAGCGCGGTGACGGGGGCGTGCTTGACAAGCTGTTCGTCGTTCGTGACTAGGTACGTTGCGTTTGCGCGTTCTGCGGCGGCAAGCACAAGGTTGTCCTCGAAATCGCCGTGGACGCTGCGCATTTTTGCCGCGTACCATACGTCGGATTGCCCGATGCTTATGGCGAACGCATTTTCCCGCATATGATTCACGGCGCTCCACGCGAATTCGTTTGCCGCCGTTGCGTCGCTTGGGGATAGTGCCCCTTTCTCTTCGCGAGCGATTCGCTTTGTGGTAGCCGAAACGAGGTAAAACACGTCCTTTATGATGTTGGCCTGATAGAGCAGTTTGATGCCGTGCGAGAATGCGAAGCCTAGCAGCTCTGCGGCCTCTGCGCCACCTGCTCGATTCAGCGCATAGTAATCGAGCCAGACATTGGTATCGACGAGGATGGTGGTATTCGAATCCATTACAGCCCCAATCGTTCGGAACGCTCAAGATACGCAAGTTC
>CAKUMG010001513.1 GCA_934667465.1 uncultured Actinoplanes sp.
GCATGCTCGGCGGCGTCGGCACCGGCGGCACCGCCCTGGCCGCCTCCACCCTCTTCCGCGAACGCCGCACCGGCCACACCCGCACCGGCGCCTCCCGCCCCACCGGCTCGCGCCCCACCACCACCCGCACGGCCGCCACCCGCTGACCCACCGCCCCGCCCCGCCCCGGCCACCGCCGCCCGCCGGCGCAGAACGGAGCCCGACCACGGACCGGGCAGCCACCACCGGCCGGCCGGGCGACGCCCTTCCGTGCCGCAGCAGCGCTCGACGCCCCACTTTACGCGCGACTAGTGTCCTCACCAGTGGAGGAGAACGACTGTGGCTGCCAAGAAGAGCCCGGCTGCCGGGGCCGCCACCCGTGCCCTTCCGGTCGTCGAGGTGGTCTGGCTGGCGGACGACACCGTTCCTGCCCCGCCGGGCGAGGCGCGGCTGCGCCGGACGCGCGAGCGACTCCGCCGTTCGCCGTTCGTCACCTCTGACGACTGATCGAGCGCCGACCGAACCGCTGGACCTTCCTCGCGGGATCCGGTTCTCCTTTGGGTTCCGCTTCCGCGCAGCGTAAGGCCGCGGGGAAATGCGCTGTGCAGGACGGGACAGCGCCGTAGCGTCGTTACGGTGTAGCATGCGTCGCTCTCACCCTCCGATGTAGTGCGACAGGGCGGATCTCGTGCGACGTAAGCCCCTTTTGATGTTGGCCGCCGGCGCGTTGGTGCCCGCGGTCCTGATGGCGACCACCGCCTCCGCGTCGGCGGCGAGCGGGACGGTCACCGTGACAACGCTCGACCGGGCGGGTGCGAAGGTGCCGACCTCGCTGACCGTGGTCAACGTGTCGACGAACGTGGTGTATTCGGCGTGGTCCGGGAAGGCGAAGTCGCTGCCCAAGGGCACGTACGCGATTCTGGCCGGCATCCGGACGGGCAAGGACGGCTCGGACACCGTGGGTGCGGCCGTGCTCGCGGTGTCGGGCAAGAAGAGTGTCACGATCGACGCCCGCAAGGGCAAGGCGTTGCGCTACTCGCTGGACAAGAACCCGGCGGGCGTCGAGGCGGAGATGCAGGCCCACCTGTGCACGGCGGACACCTCGCAGGGCGTGTCCGTCAGCAACGCCGCCGGCAAGCTCTTCGTGATCCCGAACGGTTCGAAGCACGTACGGTCGCATCTCGGCGCCTTCTGGAACGGCGGCACCGGCGAGCAGTGGATCGTGTCGACGTCGCAGAGCACCATCCCGTCGGGGCTGACCCGGACGGTGAAGCGGTCGTCGCTCGCGACGCTGACCTCGTACGTGAAGCGGGGCGTCGCCGGCGGCCGCGAGTCGAACATCGCCCTGGTCGGCAACGGCGCCTCGTGCCGGACCGGGCTGCGGTTCTTCCTCGATCAGAAGCAGGCGCCGTTCGTCCTGAAGACGCATGTGCCCGCGGGCAAGTGGGACGTCGAGGCGAGCACGTACGGCACCGAGCGTGACGGCAACTTCGCCACCCTCGGCAACCAGTGGACCACCCGGACGTTCGCCGCGGGCAAGAGCTACGGGCAGTCGTTCTTCCGGTCGGCGTGGGGGCCCGGCGTGAACCGCCCGCGGATCTTCGACGACGGCATCGGCTTCCAGGTCGACGGCATGTTCACCGATCCGGGCTTCGGCTGGGCCGGCTCGCCCGGCGGGGAGTGCTGCACGAAGGCCACCGTGACGCTCTCCCGCAGCGGCAAGGTGATCAAGAAGCAGAACCGCACCGACTGGGCGAGCTACGACACCGCGAAC
>CAKUMG010001514.1 GCA_934667465.1 uncultured Actinoplanes sp.
GGTGTTGCGGGTGTGGGGCGATGACGAAGTGCTCGTCGGGGGTGGAGCTGTAGAGACAGGTTTTCGCGCGCAGGAACGTTCCCGGGAGGGTGGGGAAGTGTTGCGCGGCGCGGGCGGCCATGGTGGCGATCTCGGCGGGGTGGACGGTGCGGTCGATGGTTTCCGGGGTGGTGGGGGTTCCGCCGCGGAAGAACGCGATCTTTGCGCCTCCGGAAGGGCCGTCGACGGCCGGGAATCCGTACACCTGGCTTCCTGCTCTGTCCTCCCAGACGTAGATGGGCATGGTGCCGGGCAGGTACGGGGCGACGCCGCCGGTGGGTTGGAACCAGTACTGGATCTGGCGCTCGATGGCGAACGGGACGCCCAGGTCGGCGAGGAGTTGCGGCGCCCACGGGCCGGGGGTGAACACCAGGTGGCCCGCGGTGTGCTCGCCGGCCGGGGTGCGGACGCGGACGCCGCCGGCCGTGGGCTCCCAGGTCGTGAGCGGTTCGTGGAAGTGCAGGTCGGCGCCGTGCCGCGCCGCCAGGGACAGGTGCGCGGAGACCGTGGCCTCCGGGCGTACGAAACCGGCTTTTGCCTCGTGCAGCGCGATCTCGTCGGGAGCGGGGTTCGTGACGGGGAAGCGGCGGCGCAGTTCGGTGGCGTCGAGCATCTCGTGCGGCAGGTTCCACTGCTCGGCGCTGCGGCGGCTGCCCTCGACGGTCAGGCTGCCGGGCGGGCCGGCCATGAAGCCGCCGGTCAGCGTGATCACGTCCCGGCCGGAGTCGCGGGCGAGGGCCTCCCAGAGGTCGTACGCGCGCAGCAGCAGCGGGACGTACTCGGGGCTCTCGAAGTACGACTGCCGGATGATCCGGGAGCCGCCGTGGCTGGCACCCTGGTCGTGCGCGGGCCCGAACTTCTCCAGCCCCAGGACGCGCAGCCCGCGCGAGGCGAGGTGGTACGCGGCCGCGCTGCCCATGCCGCCGAGCCCCACCACGATGACGTCGTACGCTGCCACTGTCCCTCATTTCCGTCGTCCCGAAGACCCCACCGTATCGACCTTGCTCAGGGCGACGGAGCTGCTGCGCTGCGCAGTCTCTCGTAGGATGCACACCATGCTGGCCGTATCCTGGCGCGACGTCCTGCTGGCGGTCCTCCCGTCGGCCCAGCTCAGCACGGGTGCCCCCGCCCCGGCCCTGGCCGCGGCGGCCGACAGCCTCGGCCCGCTGCCCGAGGACCTGGCCACCCTGCTCGCCGAGACCGACGGCGTCCGCAGCCCCGACGGCGTGCCCCTGATCTGGCCGGTCGACCGGATCATCCGGGAGAATCAGGCACTGCGCGAGCAGAAGGACCGGTACGCCCCCCTCGACGACCTGATCATCTTCGGCTCGGACGACGCGGGCGGCGAGGACCGCATCGCCTTCGGCCCGCCGGGGCCGGTCCGCATCCTGCTCTGGACCCCCCAGACCGACGAGCGCAGCCCCCTGGCCACGAACCTCGCCGACTACCTCACCCGCGTCCTCGTCGTCGACGGCGACGCCGGCCACTGACCCGCGCCCGCTGGTACCGCCGCCGCTGACCGCCGGCCCGACCGGGCGGGCGCTCCGGTGGGCGGCGTTTGTCGCGGGCCCTTTGTAGAGTGCGCCGGTGATGAGACGTGGGGCCGGGGTTGCGGGGCCGGCGGGGGTGGCCGGCGCGGCCGGGGTGTTGTGGGCGGCCGGGATGGTCGTGCTGCAGCGGATCAGTGAGCCGGTCGGCGACGAGATCGGGG
>CAKUMG010001515.1 GCA_934667465.1 uncultured Actinoplanes sp.
CCGCCGTTTCCCGGTCGGTCCTGGCGAAGTCGGCCAGCAGAGCCGTGGTGCTGGGGGTGTTGGCCCAGCGGATGAAGCCGTGGTTGCCGCCCAGAGCAGGGCGAACGGCGGTGATGAGCAGAGCGACGGCGGCCCCGATGAGAGCGACCGTGACAACGGCGCCGATGGTCACCGGCATGGCGAACCGGGTCTTGGCGATCAGCGCGACGCCGACCGAGACCGAGGTGAGCGCTCCGGCCAGGAGCATGGAGGCTTTGGCGTCGACCCGGGTCATCTGGGCCTGCGCTGCGGCAATAGCGTCCGGCAGTTCGGACGGCACGGTGGTTTCGGTCGCCCACGGGTCGGCGGGCGTGGCGGGCTCAGGTGCGGTCATGGGAGAACCTCCGCGAGTGTCGATGGGGACCAGGACGACGACGCCGCTGCAGTCCGGGCACAGAACGGGACCGATGCCGAAGGTGGCCAGGTCAGCCGTGAGGTCGGCGGTGCCGTCGTAGTTGGCGGGGTAGACGGCGACGCCGTCACAGCCGGGGCAAGGAGGCCGGCAGGAGGGGCAGCGTTCGTACAGCTCGCCCAGGTAGTCGTCACGTCCGGCGGGCATCTGCCCGTCGATGCAGTACTGGCAGCCGGTAGCGGGGGCGGTCATCAGAGCACCGCCGGGTAGGCGTCGGGCCAGCCCGCGGTGAAGCAGGCGAAGCAGAAGTACGGCCCGTGCGCGGGGAACGGGACGAAGAAGTCGCCGTCGCAGTTGCGGCAGGAGACACGGACGTTGCCGTGGGCGTTCTGCCAGATGTCCTCGGCCACCTCGGCGGCGAACATCTCGCGTTCGGTGGCTCGCATGAGCAGTTCCTCGGTGGCCTGCTCCAGGTGGTACAGCGTCAGGGCCGTTTCGAGGCAGTCGGCCGTAAGGTCTTCGAGGAAGAAGCGGAAGTCCGCGTGGGTCATGCGGGACCGGGTCATGAGGCACCTCCGGGGGTGCAGTCGAGGCAGGCGCCGGTACGGCGCGGGATGAAGTAGGGCTGGACAACCCCGCAGTCGGGGCAGGTGCGGAGCGCGATGCGCGCCTTTTCGAGGGCCGCGAGTTGTGCGGCGGTCGCGGAGCGCTTCGGCTTCGCGAGGTCGATGCGGTACAGGTAGGCGCAGCGGTTACCGCGTCGCCAGAGGATCTGCGCGGCGATCTCTTGGCCGCCGGGCCGCAGGTTGCGGGTACGAAGCTGCCGGAGAGTGGCGAGCCCGTCGGGTGCGAGGCGGTACGGGTAGGTGGGGATGCCGTACTTCTCACCGGTGGGGTCGTAGAAGACCATCGGATCGTCCTGTTCGTCATCGGCCGGCACGGGGTCGGCCTGGTCGTCGCCGGAGGCGTCGGGGTGGCCGAAGGTGGGGTGCTGGTAGGTGTCGCGGTCGACGTCATCGGGCAGGAACGCCGCGTTGCATTCGGCGCAGACGATGGGGCCTTCCTCGAAGGCGGTGAGGGAGAGACGGATTTTGCGGGGGCAGAGGCACTCGCAGGAGGCACCGTTGTTGTTGTTCGTGCGCTGCTTGCCTTCCCTGGTCGGTTCGGGATGACGGAAGACGCGTAGTGCCGAGCCGAGCGTCGTGATGGTGTCCGCGTAGTCAGCAGCGGCAGTCTCGGTGAGAGCGCAGGGCGAGTAACCGAGCTTGTCGTCCTTGGTGGCAGAGAGCCCGAGTTCGGCAGCTAGGGTGGCGAACTTCTTGTTGTGCCAGCGGCCCTGACGGGAGGTGTCCTGGATGC
>CAKUMG010001516.1 GCA_934667465.1 uncultured Actinoplanes sp.
ACCTTGACCAGCACCTCGTCGCCGACCTGCACGACCTGCTCCGGGATCTCCACGTGGCGCTCGGCCAGCTCGGAGATGTGGACCAGGCCCTCGATGCCCTCGTCGACCCGGACGAACGCACCGAAGGGCACCAGCTTGGTGACCTTGCCGGGCACGACCTGGCCGATCTGGTGGGTGCGGGCGAACTGACGCCACGGGTCCTCCTGCGTCGCCTTCAGCGACAGGGAGACCCGCTCGCGGTCGAGGTCGACGTCGAGGACCTCGACGGTGACCTCCTGGCCGACCTCGACGACCTCGGACGGGTGGTCGATGTGCTTCCAGGACAGCTCGGAGACGTGCACCAGGCCGTCGACGCCACCCAGGTCCACGAAGGCACCGAAGTTGACGATCGAGGAGACGACGCCCGTGCGGACCTGGCCCTTGGCGAGCTTGTTGAGGAACTCGCTGCGGACCTCGGACTGGGTCTGCTCCAGCCACTGGCGGCGGGAGAGCACGACGTTGTTGCGGTTCTTGTCGAGCTCGATGATCTTCGCCTCGAGCTCGCGGCCCACGTAGGGCTGCAGGTCGCGCACGCGGCGCATCTCGACCAGCGAGGCGGGGAGGAACCCGCGCAGGCCGATGTCGAGGATCAGGCCGCCCTTGACGACCTCGATGACGGTGCCGGTGACGACCTCGTCGGCTTCCTTCTTCGCCTCGATCGTGCCCCAGGCGCGCTCGTACTGCGCGCGCTTCTTCGAGAGGATCAGGCGGCCTTCCTTGTCCTCCTTCTGGAGGACGAGGGCTTCCACCTCGTCGCCGACCTTGACGACCTCGTTCGGGTCGACGTCGTGCTTGATGGAGAGCTCGCGCGAGGGGATGACGCCCTCGGTCTTGTAGCCGATGTCCAGCAGCACCTCGTCCCGGTCGACCTTGACGATGACGCCCTCGACGATGTCGCCATCGTTGAAGTACTTGATCGTCTGGTCGATCGCGGCGAGGAAGTCCTCGGCGCTACCGATGTCGTTGATGGCGACCTGGGGGGTGCTGGAAGGACGGACCTGAGTGGAGGTCATGTGGTTGGTTGCTCCGGACGGTTTATGCGTAGGGACAGGACGACCCGCGGCCGGGAGGCCTCGGGGTGATCAGCGGGGGAAGCCGGCTCTGGCGTTCCCTGTGGGGGAAACCACGACAGACCTCTGGCGCATTCCTCATCGTACGTAGGTCGGGACGGCCGGGTCCACCTGGGCAGGCTCGGCTGCGACGACAGGCTGACCGGCACGCCCACCAGCTTCACCGGCGTCGACCTGCAGGACGTGCAGGCGGATGCGAACGGCGGGGTGCTGCTGGTGACCCGGGCCGGCGAGTGCGGTGACACGCCGCTGTGCGGCGGCGAGTCCAGCCCGTGCCGCACCATGGTCATGATCCGCTTCGACAACGCCGGCCAGCAGGTGTGGGAACGGCAGGTCACCAACCTCAGCGACGGCCGCGCCGGGTACGACGACGGCGCCCGGTTCATCTGCACCAACCCCGACCCGACCGGGCCGTCCATCGAGGGCGCCCTGCCGGCCGCGGGCAGCGTCGCGGCGATGATCTCCAAGGCGACCGGGGTGGACCCGTACTTCGTCGGCAAGCCGAACCCGAGGATGATGCGCTCCGCGCTGAACACCATCGAGGCGCACTCGGAGACGACCGCCATGATCGGCGACCGGATGGACACCGACGTCCTCTGCGGACTGGAGGCGGGGCTGCACACGATCCTGGTGCTGTCCG
>CAKUMG010001517.1 GCA_934667465.1 uncultured Actinoplanes sp.
CCCGGAGCCCGAGCAGCGCGTCCACCACCCCGGCCGGCTGGTCCGGCGCGTCCGCGAGGCGCGCCCGGATCGTGTCGGCCAGGGGGTCGTCGAGCGGCAGCGGCTGCCCGTCGTCCGCCTGCCCCTGCACGAACCGCATCCACGCGGCCACGACCAGCAGCGCCCAGCGCGGGTCCGCCCCGGCGGCCCGCCGGTCGGCGATGGTGTGCAGCACCCGTTGCGGCAGTTTCTGCGAGCCGTCCATCGCCACCTGCACAGTCCGGTAGACGACGGCCGGGTTCGCGAACCGTTCGAGCACCGACGCGCCGTACCCGAGCACGGTGACGCCCTCCGGCGGGGTCAGCGTCGGCGCGATGTCCTCGGCGATCAGTCGTTCGAGCAGCTCACGCATCCCGGGCAGGGTCAGCGCGTCCGCGATCGTGGCCCGCCCGGCGAGCGCGCCGAGATACGCGATCGCCGAGTGCACGCCGTTGAGTGTGCGCAGCTTGAGCCGTTCCCAGGGCTGGGCGTCGCCGGTGAGCACGGCGCCCGCGCGTTCCCAGGCGGGCCGCCCGCCCGGGAAGTCGTCCTCGATCACCCACTGCCGGTACGGCTCCCCGGCCACGGCCGCGAGGTCGTCCGCCCCCAGCGCGGCCGCCGCCTCGGTCAGGATCGCCGGCGTGGTCGCGGGCACGATCCGGTCCACCATCGTGCCCGGGAAGCCGACCTGGCCGGCCACCCAGTCACGCAGCCCCGGCCGGTCGGCGAGCCGCTCGATCACGCCGCGCAGCCAGCGGCCGTTGGACGGCAGGTTGTCGCAGCTGACCAGCGCGATCGGGCCGGCGTCGGCGCGGCAGCGGGCGGCGAGGGCCCGGATCAGCAGCGCCGGCACCGTGCCCGTGTCCGCGTACCCCTTCTCGGTGATCGTCAGGGTGACCACCCGGGTGGCCGGGTCGGCGATCAGCGCGACCACCTCGTCCGGCGCCGCGGACGCGTGCAGCAGCGCGGAGAACGAGCCGACGACGCGGGTCCGGCCGCCGCCGGGGCCCAGGTCGGTGACGCTGAACAGCCCGTCCTGCGCGCGCAGCGCGTCGAGGACCCCGCTCGAGTGCGGGGCGACCCCGGCGATGCCCCAGTCGCCGCCGGCCGCCGCCACGGCCTGTTCGGTGTAGACGGCCTGGTGGGCGCGGTGGAACGCGCTCAGCCCGAGGTGCACGATCCCGGTCGGCACGGAACCGGGCTCGACGAGCGGGCGGCTCGCGATGGGCAGCGCGGCCACGGCGGCGCGGCTGATCCTCACGACCACACCGGCCCGTCCGGGAAGCGGTACTCGGCGATCGACTCGGGCCGCATGGTGGCGCTGTAGCCGGGCTCCTCGGGGAGCACGTAGCGCCCGTTCCGCGTACGCACCGGATCGGTGAAATGCTCGTGCAGGTGGTCCACGTACTCGACCATGCGCCCGTCCAGGCTGGTCCCGACGCGCAGGTAGTCGAACACGAACAGGTGCTGCACCAGCTCGCACAGCCCGACCCCGCCGGCGTGCGGGCACACCGGCACGCCGAACTTCGCCGCGAGCAGCAGCTCCGCCAGCACCTCGGGGATGCCGCCGACCCGGCAGGCGTCGATCTGCATCACGCCGATCGCCTCGGCCTGCAGCAGCTGCTTGAAGATGACCCGGTTGGCGGCGGTCTCGCCGGTGGCGACCCGGATCGGGGCGACCGCCCGCTGCACGCGCGCGTGGCCGAGCACGTCGTCCGGGTGGGTCGGC
>CAKUMG010001518.1 GCA_934667465.1 uncultured Actinoplanes sp.
CCATCAGGCCGGAGCAGAGTAGCCGCGTAGCGTCCCTCCGGCTCCTCCGTCAGGATGGTGCAGCCTGAGCTGAGGCTGGAGTTCTTGATCCGAGCCAGCACGTCGTCGCCCTCAACCGCGGTGATTCGGCCACGCCATGTATAGCCGTCGTCAATTGCATTGCCCTGCAGTGGCTGCATAACGAGCAGCGCCTCGTGCCGCTGGTCGAAGCTGTCCAGGACAGTGATCTTGCGCGCCGTGACAGTCATGCGCTGAGCGTAGAGGCCGCGGTGTACTGGATGGTCGGAGTAGGTACTCGGCCTGCTGCGTTGCGCTCAAGCCGGTTGCCCTGTTGCGGCGTCGAGGAGGACCGGACATCCGCTGACATTTAGCCGGCGCGCAAAACGGTGGGCGTGACGCAAGGCGGTCAGGTGACGAAAGTGTTGAGCGACAGGTTGATATCACCGGTTCACGACAGTCGATATTACCAACTGTAGGTGAACGCCTGCACGATCAGTGCCGACCCGACTCCCACTTTTTGACCTTGGCTGCCCAGGTTGGGGTCTTCTCCTGCTCGTCCATCTCCCGTTGCGCGGCGGCAACGCGCTGCTTCGCTCCCTCGATCCACTCGTGCAGGTCCCGCGCGCGTTCCGCATCGGCCTGCCACTGGGCGACCCGCTCAGCTTGGGTCGCACCGGCCAAGCGTGCATAGCTGGGCGCGGTCCACACTCTGCTGAATATGTCGTTGTAGTAGATGACGCGCCCCGACAGCACCCAGTCGACGAATGCCGGCAGTTCCAGGGCCGCGGCGAGCAGCCACGTGCCGTCGAAGCGGAACAGCCCGGACGTCACCGTCCACGCCTCGCCGCGTTCGGTCGCGGGCCGCACCAGGACAGCTGGCGCTTCTACTGTCCACGGCGAAGGTTTGATGCTCACCCAGCAGACCGGCACACCCGAAGCGGTGAGTCGACGGGTGCGCTCGATGATCTCGTCGGCGGTGATCGTGCTGAGCTGTGCCTCCCACGCCATCGTCCGTGCGCCATCAGGAGAGACCGCCAGCACGTCAGCGCGCCAGCCCGCTCGGGGCAGGCTCGTCTCTAACTCGGCTCGCCAGCCCGCCAACCGCACCGCAGTCGCCAGCTCCAGCTTCAACAAATGGTGTTCCATCGTCTCGCGCCCCGCCGGACAATCCTGACGGCGCTGCGGGTCGTGCGCGAAGAACCGTAGACCAGCGGGCGACACCTTGGCGTGCACCGGGTACTCGCACCGCTGACAGGCTAAGCCCACCCGAGGCCGGGATCGATGGATCTGCGCCCACGCCCACCCGCACCCAAGGTCGTCGAGCGTCGCGTCCACCCGGCCGCGGTCAGCGTGTACCGCGACGAATGTCACCAGTCACCTCCGCATTCACCGACAACAACGTGTCGCCGCTATCGACAACAACCTGCTGGTGCAGACGGCGGTCAGAGTCGCCAGCCGGAAGCTCTAGCGCCTCGGCCGCGGCGAGCATCACGGTAGGCCCATGGTTGACGATCTTGGGAAACCGAGGGTAGGGCTGATCACAGTCGAGCAGAGTTACACGATCACCATGTCGACAAAGCGGGCCAGATGCAGCTGTGCCGCCACGGTGACGATGTCCGTGGGGCCGTTGCGGTGTTTGGCGACGATGAAGTCGGCCTCGCCTGCTCGGACGCTCTCTTTGTCATAGTAGTCATCACGGTGCAGCAGGATGACTACGTCGGCGTCCTGTTCCAGGCTGCCGGAATC
>CAKUMG010001519.1 GCA_934667465.1 uncultured Actinoplanes sp.
GGTGACCGGTGGAAACCCGTTCGTCACGATCAGCTACGCCCGTGCGGTCACGGACGCCGGCCTGCTGCTGCCCTCGTGGGGCGAGTGGGAGGTGGACCAGGACGGCATCCGCGCCCTCGAGCTGCCCGCCGACTCGGCCCAGCTGGTGCTGCGCCGGCTCTCCGGGCTCGGCGCCGACGCCCGCCGGCTGCTCGCCGTCGCGGCCGTCGTCGGCACCACCTTCGACGCCGGGGTCGTCGCCGAGGTCGCCGGGCAGGAGCGCCGCCGCACCGTGGACGCGCTCACCGACGCCGTGCGCCAGGGCGTCGCCGAGGCGGACGACGACGCGTACCGTTTCGTGCACGAGAGCATCCGCGCCGCGGTGCTGGCCGACCTGAGCGAGGCCGAGACCCGGCGGCTGCACAGCCGGATCGCCGACGCGCTCGACGAGCGCCCGGGCGCCGACGTCTACGACCTCGCCCGGCACTGCGCGCTCGCCGGCCCCGCCGACGACCCGCAGCGGATGCTGCGCGCGTGCACCGAGGCGGGCGCCCGTGCGCTGGCCGAGCACGCCGCGGACATCGCGCTGACCTGGCTCGAATACGCCCGGGACACCGCGGAGAGCGGCGGCATCCGGCTCGGCAGCCGGTTCCAGCAGCTGCTCGGCACCGCGTACCACCGCAACGGCCGTTTCGACGACGCCGCCGCGACCCTCACCGGGGCGCTCGCGGAGACGTCCGACCGGGTCGAGCGGGCCGGCATCCACCTGCTGCTCGCCAAGGTGCACGAGAGCGCGGGCGGCGGCGTCGCCCAGCTCGAGGCGGTCGAGGCCGGGCTCGCCGACCTGGGCCGCAGCATGCCCGCGCACCGGGCGTTCCGGGTGGCGGGCGGCTTCTGGACGCTGATCATCGGGTGCCTGTGCCGGCTCACCGGCCTGGGCTACGGCACCGCGCGCGGCAAGCAGCGCGAGCGGCTGCGCCTCGAGTCGACCCTGCACCACTACGGGGCCTCGGGCGCGCTGCGCATCCTGCGCCCCGGCCGGGCGCTGCTGCACGGCATGCGTACGGTCCACTCCGTCAACCGGCTGGGCCGCTCCCCGGAGCGGGTCCGCGACCTGGTCATGATCGCCATAGTGCTGCGCCAGCTGGGCCTGCGCCGCGGCGCCGACCGGCTCACCGCCCCCGCCGTGCGGACGGCCGCCGAGCTGGGCGACCCCACGCTCACCGCGCGCATCGAGTGGATGACCGCGATGTCGCTGCACTGCGTCGGCGCCGACTCCGGCGAGCGGCTGCGCCGGGTGGTGCACGAGCAGGACCGGTTCCTGGACCCGGGCCTGATGCTCGACGCCTACTCCACGCTGGGCTGGGACCGGCTGCTGCGCGGCGAGCTCGCCGAGGCCGAGGCCGCCGCGACCGCCCGCCGCCGCTGGCTGGACGTCACCGGTCAGGGCGACCGCGCCTCCATCATCGCGGTCGAGGCCGGGCTGCTCGCGCTGCGCGGCCGGGCCGGCGAGGCGCTGACCGAGCTGACCCGGGCCGGCGCCGCCGCCCGCGAGATCCACGAGGTCGTGCACACCATCATCGCCCGGATGATCGCCGCGCTGGAGCGCGACGACCTGGGCGCGGGCTTCGACGACGCGGTCGCCGAGTTCGAGGGCCTCGGGCTGAGCGCCCGCGACCTGCTCCCCAGCCACCAGGGCTTCTACGTCCACCAGGCGTACGGGCGGCTGGAGCAGGCCCGTCGTGCCGCGCCCGCGGAGCAGGAG
>CAKUMG010001520.1 GCA_934667465.1 uncultured Actinoplanes sp.
CCCTGGCCCTCACCGCCGCAGGCTTCCTCGGCGGCGTCCTGGTCCACAAGCAGTGGGGCGCCACGCTGACCGCCACCACCGGCACCATCACCTCCATCGACGACGGCACCCTGACCGTCCGCACCCCCGGGGGCGCGACCCGCACCATCACCGTCCCCGCCGGCGCCACGATCCAGCGCGCCACCCCGGCACCCCTGACCGACCTCGCCGAGGGCCAGACCATCACCGTCCACGGCACCACCGCCCTCGACGGCACCCTCACCGCCACCGCCGTCACGGCCCCCTGAAGCGCCGGCCGATCGCGGCCGCGGGCAACAATGGCCGGCATGACCGAGGCGAGGGGTGAGCCCACCGGCGGCCACCCCGGCATCGCGATCATCGGCGGGGACGGCGCGCGCGCAGCTCGTGCTCGACCTGCGCGAGGAATCGACACCGCCGGCGCGGGCTGGGACGGCGCGTTCCGCAAGGCCGGCGATGTCGCTCAGCTCATCGAACGGATCGGGAGCGGCACGTTCGAGTTCGCCTTCGACGATGATCGAGCAGCCATAATGCGGTCATGGTGGCAACCGTGGGTAGTGGGCCGATTCACGTTCTGGCGCTGCACGGCTGGTTCGGGTCGGCGGCGAAGGGCTGGGGCTTCCTGCCCGAGCTGATCGACCGCGACCGCCAGACCTGGGCCTTCCTGGACTATCGCGGCTACGGCGAGCGCAAGGGCGTGCCGGGGGACCACACCCTCGCCGAGATCAGCGTGGATGCGCTCGCGCTGGCCGGCGAGCTCGGCTGGGACCGGTTCGCGGTCATCGGGCACTCGATGGGTGGCAGCGCCGCCCAGCACGTCCTCGCCGACGCTCCGGAGAGGGTCACGCACCTGATCGGCGTGAGCCCGGTCCCGGCGAGCGGGGTGCCGTTCGACGAGCGGGGGAGGGCCCTGTTCGCCGGCGCCGCCCGCAAGCCCGCCGACCGGCGGTTCATCGTGGACCATTCGACCGGGCGGCGGCTGTCGGCCCGCTGGGTCGATGCCGTGGCCCGCGGGGACGACGACGTGGCGGCGTTCGAGGCGTACTTCCCGGCCTGGGCGGACACGGACTTCGCGGCCCGGGTCGCGGGCCACCCGGTGCCCGCGCTGGCGGTCGTCGGGGCGCACGATCAGGCGATCGACGAGGCGACGATGCGGGCCACCTGGATGAGCACCTATCCGAACGCCCGCCTCGAGGTGCTCGCCGACGCCGGCCACTACGCGATGTTCGAGGCCCCGGTCCGGCTGATCACCCTGATCGACGAGGTTCTCGGCAAAAAAGGCTAGAAACTGGACGCCATCTGCGCGAACCAGCGGTCCGCGGCCCGGGTGTGCAGGTCGAAGGCGAGCGGCGCCGGCCCGGTCAGGACCTCGCGCCCGGAGGTCTCCGCGTCGGTGTGCGGGGGCAGCTCGTCGGCCGAGGCCAGCGCCGGCAGCAGCCCGAACACGAGCAGCGTCCCGTCCTGCGTGCTGACCGCGTCGAAGAGCCGCACGTCGGACGGCGCGGCCGCGACCCCGGTCTCCTCACGCAGCTCCCGCGCGATGGACTCCTCCCAGCTCTCGCCGGCGTCCATGTAGCCGCCCGGCAGGGCCAGTTCGCCGACGGCGGGCGGGACCGCGCGGCGTACGACCAGCAATCCCGAACCCACCGGCTGCAGCGCGACCGCGACCGGTTTCGGGTTGAGGTAGCTGGTCTCACCGCACGCGGCGCAGCGGCGCGGCCACGGC
>CAKUMG010001521.1 GCA_934667465.1 uncultured Actinoplanes sp.
AACGAGGCGGCGTGCAGGCGCTGCGACCAGCGGCGGGTGGCGCCCTGCCGGGTCATGCCCGCCGCGCGGCCGATCTCCTCCCAGCTGGCCCGCTTGGTGCGCCGCAGCTCCTGCACGAGGCGGGTGCGCCGCGCCTCCATCGCCGTGATCGTCCCGGTGAGCCGCCGCAGCCCGTCGAGCCCGCCGTCCCCGGCCACGCCGTCCACGATGTCGTCCGCTGCGCTTTCCGTCATGCCAGCAACATACGTTGCCTGGAGCTTCCCGAGCAACGATTGTTGCCCTAGTTTAAGCGCCGGCCCAGCCCAACCGTCCAGGTAGGCGCCGCAACTACCGAATAGGTGCCCGCGCGCCGCATCCCACCGGTGCTGTCGGCGGCCAACCGCCAGGAACAGTGGTCGGACATCGTCGGCCGGCCGATCCCCAGGCAGCCCTCGTGACTACGGTGCTGGCATGCAGCGCTTGGCGTTCTTCGACCTGGACACCACCTACGGCGCCTACGTGGACGCCGCGCCGGCGCTGACCCTGGCCACCAACAACGTCATGTCGCTGTTCGGCCTGCACCGGCGGCGGCGCGGGGCGCTGCTGGGCCAGCTCTCCATCTTCGAGATGACCTCGTCGCTGCCGAACCGGGCGTACGGCAGCGCGCTGCGCCGGCTCGGCGGCGACGCCGACGCCACCCTCTTCTACGACGAGCACGTCGAGGCGGACGCCGTGCACGAGCAGATCGCCGCGTACGACATGTGCGGCGCCTTCGCCGCGGCGGAGCCCGAGCTGGCGGGGGACGTGCTGTTCGGGGCGCGGGCCGTGCTGACGATGGAGGACCGGTGGGCGGCGTACGTGCTGGAGCGGTGGGAGGCGGGGGAGTCGTCGCTGCGGACCGTGTGACGGTGCTCTCGCGCCGCCTTAGCCGGGCGCCTCATGCGCCTCGCGGCTCTCATCTCGGGTGCTTCGCGCCTTCTCTGGTGAATGCCCTGCGCTCCGCCGGTTTCTGCGGCGAGGGCCGGGCATTTTCGCGTGCCCGGGTGCGTTGACTGCTGTTTGCCGGGCCGACGGCTCGGGGCGCCCCCCGCGGCTGGAGGGCGCCGGCGGCGCTTACGGCAGGCGTGGGGCGGGGGTCTCGCGGCCGGCGCTTGCCTTGAAGCCGACCACCTTGTGCGTGCCGTCGCAGAACGGCTTGATCGCCGACCGGCCGCAGCGGCAGAGCGCGACGGTGCCCCGGCCCGGCTCGATCACCTCCCCGGACGGGGTGCGCAGGGTGAAGTTCCCGCGCAGGATCAAGGGGCCGTCCTCGTAGGGGATGACCGTGGCGCCGTCGTCGTCTGCGGTGCTGCTCATGGCGGTCGTGATGCCCGGCCGCCGCGCCCGGAAACCCGCGTTTCCGCTCGCGCCCGTATCGGATCGGTCGTGTTTGTGCTGCGCTGGGCGGTCGCCGGCCGGGTCGGACCGGTCGTGCCCCGCCGTGGCGGACGACGGGCGGTCGGCGGCCGGATCGGACCGGTCGTGCTCCTGCCGTGCCGTGCCGGGCGGTCGGCGGGCGGGCCGGGTCGGTCACGGTTTGCGGAAAGTGGCCCGCTTTCGTCCCGTACGCGGTGAACTGGACCGTGAACGCCGGAAGCGCGCGGGAGCAACGGGGGTGGACGCATGGCGACCAAGTACATCAAGCCGGACAGCGTGCTCGCCCGCACAGCCTGGGACGTGATGCGCGCCCATGCCGACGGTCAGGGCCCCCACCACGGCATCACCA
>CAKUMG010001522.1 GCA_934667465.1 uncultured Actinoplanes sp.
GGCCCACAGTCAGGCCGGGCCGCGAGGAGATCGCGCGGACGGCCAGCAGCACCCCGGGCATGAAGGACGCCCGGTCGAGGCTGTCGTGGCGGATCGTGAGCGTCTCGCCCGCGGTGCCGAACAGGACCTCCTGGTGGGCGACGAGCCCGGCGGCCCGGATCGCGTGCACCCGTACCCCGTCGATCTCCGTCCCCCGCGCGCCGGACATCTCCTCCTGGGTCGCGTCCGGCATCGGGCCGAGCCCGGCCTCGGCGCGCGCGGCGCCGATCAGGCGGGCGGTGTGGGTGGCAGTACCGCTCGGGGCGTCGAGCTTGCGCGGGTGGTGCTGCTCGATGATCTCGGCGGACTCGAAGAAGCGCGCCGCCCGCCGGGCGAACTGCATCATCAGGACCGCGCCGATGCCGAAGTTGGGCGCGATCAGCACGCCGACCCCGGGCGCGGCCGCCAGCCACTCGCGGACCTGCGCCAGCCGCTCCTCGGAGAAGCCGCTGACCCCGACCACCGCGTGGATGCCCTGACCGATCGCCCAGCGCAGGTTCTCCATGACCGCGTCAGGGGTGCTCACGTCGACGATCACGCCGGCCCCGGCGGCACCGGAGAGGGCATCGCCGCGGCCGATCGTGGCGACGAGTTCCAGGTCGGGGGCGGCCCCGACCGCCTTGCACGCCTCGACGCCCATGCGCCCGCGCGCTCCGACGACCCCGACCTTGATCAGTTCCCGCTCAGTCACGCGGCCAACCTAGCGTACGGAAACGGCCGCCCCGTCGGGCCCCGCGGCGTCGGGCTGCGGGCCGGGCTGCGGGTGCCGCGACCGCCACCACCGCTCCGCCATCCCGACGACGAGAAAGACCACCGCCACGTAGGCCCAGCCGACCAGCACGTCGATGATGTAGTGCTCACCGGTGTAGACCAGCGTGAACGTCATCGCCAGCGGATAGGACAGCAGCAGCGGCCACCACCGCTTGCGCACCACGGGCAGGAAGAACGCGACGGCCATCATCGCCCACGCCGTGTGCAGCGACGGCATGGCGGCGACCGGGTTGGACAGGTCGGTCTGCAGCGTGTTGAGCATGTTGCCGGCGCCGTGCAACCCGATCGCGTCCCACCCGTTCGTGGAGATTCGCGCCACCGGATCGTCGAGGAAGCCGTACTTGTAAGCCCACCACGGCGGCGCGGCCGGATAGAGGAAATATGTGATCAGGCCGAAGACGCAGAGGGTGAACCAGCGCCGGACGAAGCGGGCCCACTGCGGCCGGGAGCGCGCCCACAACACCACTGCGACGGTCGGCACCGTGAGGAAGTGGGAGACGTAGACGAGCGTGACCACCACCTCCCACCACTGCACGACGAGTGGCTGATACAGGTGGTCCTGCAGCCAGACGGTGGGAACCTTCCCGCCGGTGAACCAGCCGAACATGATTTCGTCAGCCCGGATGAGCTCGTTGACGTGCGGCTCGAAGAAGTCGTCGGCCCATGCTCGAGAGACGTTGTAGACGATGAGCAGCAGCGAAATCGGCAGCCAGTCCCGCAGGAAGAGCAGATGCTGGCGCCAGGGCTGGTAGTTGCGCCACGCGATGATGGCCAGCCAGAGCCAGCCGAAGGCGAGCAGCGGGTCGCTGGTCGGCACGCCGATGAAGTACGTGCCGACCGCGAAGAGGACCGCCCAGATGGCCATGCCGATGATCCGCCGCTTGCGGCGGTCGGCGGGGATCGACTCCACGGCCGGGGACGGGGGGCTCTCG
>CAKUMG010001523.1 GCA_934667465.1 uncultured Actinoplanes sp.
GGACTCCGCCACCGCCGAACCCGGCGCCGCGGCCGCCGTTCCCGGCTCCGCCACCGCCGAAACCGAGCCCGCCGGACCCGGCCCCGTGGCCGGTGAGCCTGGCTCGGCAGCCGGCGATCCGGCACCCGACGCCCGGCCCCCCGGCGCCGATCCGGCACTCGGCGCCCGGCCCGCGGAAGCCGAGCCGGGCGGAGCCGGAGCGGGGCCCGGAGCCTGGGCGGCGGGTCCGCGGACGATTCTGCGCAGGCGGGGCAACCGCTCCGCCATGGCCCGCTCGGCGCCGTGGTCGGTGGGCTTGTAGTACTCGGCGCCGGTCAGATCATCCGGCACGTACTGCTGCCTCACAACTCCCTTGGGGTCGTCGTGGGGATAGCGGTAGCCGCGCCCGTGGCCGAGGCCCTTGCTGCCCTGGTAGTGGGCGTCGCGCAGGTGGGCCGGGACCTTGCCGCCCTTGCCCGCCCGGACGTCGGCCATGGCGGCGAACAGGGCGTTGGTGGCCGAGTTGCTCTTGGGCGCGGTGGCCAGGTGGATGACCGCCTGGGCCAGGTTGAGGCCCGCCTCCGGGAGCCCGACCGACTGGACGGCCTGGGCGGCGGCGGTGGCGACCAGCAGCGCCTGCGGGTCGGCCATGCCGACGTCCTCGCTGGCGAAGATGACGATGCGGCGGGCGATGAACCTCGGGTCCTCGCCGGCGACCAGCATGCGGGCCAGGTAGTGCAGCGCGGCGTCGGGGTCGGAGCCGCGCATGCTCTTGATGAACGCGCTGGTCACGTCGTAGTGGGCGTCGCCGTCGCGGTCGTAGCGGACGGCGGCCACGTCGACGGCCTTCTCGGCGGTGGCGAGATCGATCTCGGTCACGCCCTGCGCGTCGGCGGAGCCCGCCGCGGCCTCGAGAGCGGTGAGCGCTTTGCGGACGTCGCCGCCGGCGAGGCGTACGAGATGGTCCTCAGCCTCGGCAGTGAGGGTGACGGCGCCGCCCAGGCCGCGCTCGTCCTTGACCGCGCGGCGCAGCAACTGGCGGACGTCCTCCTCCTCGAGCCCCTGCAGCGTCAGCAGCACGCAGCGCGAGAGGAGGGGCGAGATGACCGAGAAGTACGGGTTTTCGGTCGTCGCCGCGAGCAACGTGACGGTCCGGTCCTCGACCGCGGCGAGCAGGCTGTCCTGCTGGGTCTTGCTGAACCGGTGGACCTCGTCGATGAAGAGCACGGTCGGCGGGCCGCCGCGGCGACGCTCGGTGCGGGCTTTGTCGATCACCGCGCGCACGTCCTTGACGCCCGCGGTCAGCGCGGACATGGCGACGAACGTGCGATCCGTGGCGCCGGCGACGAGGTGCGCGATCGTGGTCTTGCCGGTGCCGGGCGGCCCCCACAGGATGACCGACATCGGGGTCGTGCCGGTGACCAGCTGGCGCAGCGGCGACCCGGGCGCGAGCAGGTGGCGCTGGCCGACCAGCTCGTCGATCGTGGCCGGGCGCATCCGGACCGGCAGCGGGGAGTCGTCGGCCGGCCGCAGGAAGCCGGACTCCACCGCGACCGGGGGTGCGGGATGCGCGCCACCCGGCTGGGCCAGGGAGAAGAGTCCGTCGGAATCCATCGGCTGAAACAGTACCGGCCAGCCCTGCACTGCCGGAAATGCACCGATTCGCACGGGCCGAGAGATGACCGTACGTGATCCGCACCGCACCATTCGGAGCCTCCCTCCCCGTCCGGCAGCGCCCCGCGAACAACCGCCTCCGGAGCGC
>CAKUMG010001524.1 GCA_934667465.1 uncultured Actinoplanes sp.
AGCATGTGCCGACCGAGCACATCGCCGCGCTGGCCGCCGAGGGCGTGAAGATCTACCCCGGTGCCGAGGCGATCGTGTTCGCCCAGGACAAGCGGCGGATGCGCGAGCGGCTCACCGAGCTGGGCGCGCCCGTCCCGCTGTGGCGCCCGGTGTCGTCGGTCGCCGACATCGCGGACTTCGCCGCCGAGGTGGCAGCCGCGCGCAAGACGCCGGGGTGGCCGGTCGTGGCCAAGGCCGTGCGCGGCGGCTACGACGGCCGCGGCGTGTGGATGCTGCCCGACGCCGCCGCGGCGGAGGAGCTGGTGGCCTCCGGGACGCCGCTGATCGTCGAGGAGCGGGTGCCGCTGCGCCGCGAGCTCGCGGCGCTGGTCGCCCGGTCGCCGTTCGGGCAGGTCGCGGCGTACCCCGTGGTCGAGACCGTGCAGCAGGACGGCATCTGCGTCGAGGTGCTGGCGCCCGCGCCCGGGCTGTCCGAGGAGCGGGCCGTCGAGGCGCAGCAGCTGGCCATCGACCTGGCGAACGCGCTCGGGGTGGTCGGGCTGCTGGCCGTCGAGCTGTTCGAGACCGACGAGGGCATCGTCGTCAACGAGCTGGCGATGCGGCCGCACAACTCGGGGCACTGGACCATCGAGGGCGCCCGGACGTCGCAGTTCGAGCAGCACCTGCGGGCCGTGCTCGACTACCCGATGGGTGAGACGTCGCTGGCCGCGCCCGCCGTGGTGATGGCCAACGTGCTCGGCGGGCAGCCCGGCGGGATGTCCATCGACGAGCGGCTGCACCACCTGTTCGCGAACGACCCCGGCGTCCGGGTCCACCTCTACGGCAAGCAGGTGCGCCCCGGCCGCAAGATCGGGCACGTCACGGTGCTCGGCGACGACATGACCGCGGTGCGCGCCCGCGCGGTGCGCGCCGCTCGATGGCTCCAGGAAGGCGAATGATGGCCCCGTCGGTCGGTGTGATCATGGGCAGCGACTCGGACTGGTCGACGATGGAGGCCGCCGCGGTCGCGCTCGCCGAGTTCGACGTGCCCTTCGAGGTCGGCGTCGTGTCGGCGCACCGCACGGTGCAGAAGATGGTCGAATACGCCACCTCCGCCGCCGACCGCGGCCTCAAGGTCATCATCACCGGCGCGGGCGGTGCCGCCCACCTGCCCGGCATGGTCGCCTCGATGACCCCGCTGCCGGTCATCGGCGTCCCGGTGCCGCTCAAGTACCTCGACGGCATGGACTCGCTGCTCTCGATCGTGCAGATGCCCGCCGGCGTCCCGGTCGCCACGGTCTCGATCGGCGGCGCCCGCAACGCCGGGCTGCTGGCCGTGCGCATCCTGGCGGCCTCCGACCCGGCGCTGCTCAAGCGGATGCAGGCGTTCCAGGCCAACCTCGAGCAGGTCGTCGCCGAGAAGGACGACGCCCTGCGCCGCAAGCTGATGGGCTGACCCGGCTCCCCACCCGGATCCGCCGGTACGCGCTCGTCGCGCTCGCGTCGGACGCAACCGCACGCGCGCTCGGGCTCGCGTCGGGCGCCGCTGTGCGCTTGCTCGCGTCCGTGCTGGCCGCCGTGCTCTCCTCGGGCCCGTGTCGGGTGCCGCGGTGCGCTCGCTCGCGTCCGTGCTGGCCGCTGCGCGTTCGCGTGTACTCGGGCAGGACGTCGCCGTGCGGTCGCGCGTGTCCGTCCGCTGCCTCGGAAACGCGCCCCATTCGCCTGGCCAGGGAGCGCAACGCGCCTTCACACGCCTCGCAC
>CAKUMG010001525.1 GCA_934667465.1 uncultured Actinoplanes sp.
CCCGAGCCGCGACTCACGTCCGTGGCCACCGGCGCTCCGCGCGTCCGCATCCCGAGCCGCGGGCCACCACGGGCGGGCCGCACGAAGGCCGGCCGGCGCGCCGAGCGGGGCGTGGCGTACCGCGTGATGGGGGTCAGGGGTTTGGGTTCACCGGGCGGGTGGCCGGCGGATCGAAGGAGAGTGTGAGGGCACTGGAATACGCGCCGCCGGGGGCGGATGCGGGGCGGGCGTGCGGGGCGCGGCCCGCGGGCCGGAAGCGGGTCGCGCGGAAGGCGTAGCCGTCCTGCCCGGGGGTTTCCCAGTCGAGGTCGACCTGCTGGCCGGGAGCGAAATGGGCGGAACCGGGCACGGCGGCGGCGCTGAAGTGGGCCCAGCAGCCGCCCGGGGTGTCCGGGGAGTCGATGACGCCCCAGCCCTCGTCGGTGTGCCATTCGCGAATGGTGGCCATGGTGGTCAGTCGTCGATCGTCGACGGCGGGGTGCCGAGCGCGGCCAGGGCGGGCCACAGGTCGTCCGGGACCGCGGTGGTGCGCATCGTCTCCAGGTCGGCGATCCGCTCCACCCGGTTGACGCCGACGATGGTCGAGTCGATCCGGGGGTTGCGCAGCGAGAAGTGCAGCGCGGCCACCGGGAGCGGGATGTCGAACGAGGCGCAGACGTCGCGTGCGCGGCCGACCCAGGCGAGCAGCTCGGGTGAGGCCTCGCGGTAGGCGTACCGGGTGTCGCGGCCGGCGAGCAGGCCGCCGCCGAACGGTGCCGCGTTGAAGACGCCCATGCCCTGCGACACCGCGGCGGCGATCAGCGGCTCGGCGCGGCGGTCGACCAGCGTGTAGCGGTTGTGGGTGAGCAGCACGTCGAACGCGCCGCTGGTGACGTAGCGGGTCATCAGCCCGATCTCGCCGGCCGCGACGCCGATCGCGCCGACCAGGCCCTGCTCCTTGAGCTCTCGCAGGCCCTGCACGGCGCCGCCGGGGGCGAACGCCTCCTCGACCGTGATCGTGTACGGGTCGTGCAGGTGCAGCAGCGGCAGCCGGTCGAGGCCGAGCCGCGTGGTGCTCTCCTCGAACGAGCGCCACACCCGGTCCCGGTCGAAGACGCCGGTACCGGGTTCCGCGTCGACCTTGGTGACGACGGTCTTCCCGGCCGGGAGTCCGGAACTCCGAAGGGCCAGCCCCAGCGCGGCCTCGCTGCGGCCTGCGGCGTAGTTGTTGGACGTGTCGATCACCGCGGACGGGCCGGTGAGCAGCACGTGGGCGAGCGCGGCGGACTCGGGCGCCGGCGAGCCGTCCGGCTGCGCCGGGTTGCCGAGGAACGACGTGCCCAGGCTGACGGGACTGACGGGAAAACCGATCATGACTCAATCATGCATGTGGGGCCGGCGGCACACACCGGCCCCACACGGTTCGCACGTCAGGCGGGGAGCCCGCCGACCTGCGTGTTGACCCAGGCGCGGATCGACGGCAGGTCGCCGTAGATGGACGGCCCGGTGGCGCAGGTGGAGTTGTTGTTGCCGGCCCGGCTGGTAACGCCGATCAGCTGCCAGCGGCCGCCGACGCTGCGGACCTGCGGGCCACCGGAGTCGCCGTAGCAGGCGCCCGCGTTGCCGTTCGTGTTGTTCGTGCAGATCTCGTACGCGGCGTCGATGCCGGAGCACCGGCTGTCCGCCACGATCGAGGTGTCCAGCTCGTTCGCGACCGCGGGCGTGGAGCCGCAGCCACGGGTCGGGCAGGTCTGGCCC
>CAKUMG010001526.1 GCA_934667465.1 uncultured Actinoplanes sp.
GGACACCAGCCGCGTCGACACGGCCCAGCGCGTCTTCCTGAAGGCCGGCAACCTCGACCTGACTCCGCCGCTGCGCTGGTCGGTCTACGGCGACCGGTACGCCGTCACACGCTGACCGAGAGCAGGTTCTCGACCGCGCTGACCAGCTCCTGCTTGCGGAACGGCTTCTGCAGCAGGACCGTGCCGGGGTCGAGCGTGCCCTTCTCGGCGAGCACCGGCGCGGCGTAGCCGGACATGAACAGCACCGGCATGCCGTCGCGGACCTCGCGGAGCTGCTCGGCCAGCTCGGTGCCGGACATCTCGGGCATCATGATGTCGGTGATCAGCAGGTCGATCCGCCCGGTGTGCGCGTCCGCCTTCTCCATCGCCTCGTTCCCGTCCGCCGCGGTGATCACGTCGTAGCCGGACTTGCCGAGCATCCGGCGGACCACGTCGCGCAGGTCCGGTTCGTCGTCGACGACCAGGATGGTGCGCCGGCCGTCCGCCTCCGCGCCGTTGCCGGGCACCGTCTCGTCCGGGGCCCGGCGCGGTTCCAGCACGTCGTCCGCGGGCAACATGATCACTACGGTGGTGCCCCGGCCCGGGTCGGACGCGATGTTGATCTCGCCGCCGGCCGCGGTGACCATGCCGTGCGCCACGGCCAGCCCCATCCCGGCGAACGAGACCGGATCCTTGGTCGTGAAGAACGGCTCGAACGCGCGCTCCAGCACCTCCGGCGGCATGCCCGCGCCGGTGTCGGTGACCCGGATCTTGACGTGCCGGCTGGGCCGCGCGCCGGGTGCGCTCTTCGTGCAGGGCTCGGCCGTGATGCTGAGCCGGCCGCCGTGCGGCATCGCGTCGCGCGCGTTGAGCGCCAGGTTGACCAGCGTCTGCTCCAGCTGGCCCGGGTCGACCACCACCGGCGGCAGGTCCTGGTGCGCGTTGGTGCTGAGCGTGATGTCGTCGCCGAGCGAGTGGCTCAGAAGTGCATAGACATCCGCGACGGTACGCGAGATGTCGTGCCGCACCGGCCGGGCCACCTCCCGCCGCCCGAACGCCAGCAGCTGCCGGGCGTACTCGCTGGCCCGGTCCACGGTCTTGCGGATCTGCGCGATGTCGGTGAGCGCCTCCCGGCTCGTCGATTCGATCACCCGCAGCGCGTCGGCGCCGAGGTGGTCGACGATCCGCTCGGCCAGGCGCGGGCCGATCCCCGGGACCAGGCCCGAGCCGAGGTAGCGGCGGATCCCCTGCACCGTGGCCGGCAGCACGGTCGTGTGGTCCTCGACGTGGAACTGCCGGCCGTGCTGCGGGTGGGCGCCCCAGCGCCCGCGCAGGCGCAGCGTCTCCCCCGGCTGCGCGCCGAGACAGCGGGCCACGCGCTCGCGGGCCTGCTGCAGAGCGGCCGCCGCCCGGCGGCCCATACGGTCTTTCCGCTCTCACCTGGGCGGCCGCCTTCCTTCTCTGGCTTTATGCCTATCTCCCCCTCCTGTGGTCGCCCGCCACCATCGATCAGGACACATGCTGACCATGCCGACGGATTCCGCCGCGCGCCCGATCCGGCAACCGCGCGCGAACAGTTGATGACCCGCCGCTGGCCGGCGCAGGACGTGGCGCCGCTGATCAAGCTGATCGACGATCCGCGCCACCGCATCAACGAGGACGGCACGTTCAACCTCTCCGAGGAACAGGCCCGCGCCATTCTCGAGCTGCGCCTGGCGCGCCTCACCGCGCTCGGCCGCGACGAAATCGGTGACGAGC
>CAKUMG010001527.1 GCA_934667465.1 uncultured Actinoplanes sp.
CCGTAGCCGTCCTCGAAGTCGACGCGCAGGTCCTCGATCGGCTCGTCGACGAGCTTGGTGCGGACCCGCTCCTCCAGGGCGGCGGGGAACGGCAGCGGCAGGTGCTCGTCGAGCGCGCTCAGCGCCTGGCCGCCCCAGTCGCGGAAGGTCGCGATGCGGTCGGCCGGGAGGTAGACGGTGTGCACGGGCTGGCGGCCCGGCCGGTCGCCCGGGTAGCGCTCGCGCAGGAACGCGTCGTGCGCGCCGAGCCGGTCGTCCAGGGCCGCGTAGTCGTCGGCGGTGAGACGCACGGTCAGTCGATCGCGTCGTAGGCGGCGGTCGTCAGGAAGTCCGCGAAGTCGTCCGCCAGCGCGACCCGCTCGAAGAGCGTGCGGGCCTCCGCGAAGCGGTTGCCCCCGGGCTGCTCGATCTTCGCGAGCTCCTCGTCGCCGAGCCGCCGCACGAGCTCGGCCGTGATCGGCGTGCCGTCGTCGAGGCGGATGTCGTTGTGGATCCACTGCCAGACCTGCGAGCGCGAGATCTCGGCGGTGGCCGCGTCCTCCATCAGGTTGAAGATCGCGACGGCGCCGTTGCCGCGCAGCCACGCCTCCAGGTATTGCAGGGCCACCGAGACGTTGGAGCGCAGGCCGGCCTCGGTCACCGCGCCGCCGGTGGCGGCCACGTCGAGCAGCTGGGCGGCGGTGACCTCGACGTCGTCGCGGCGGCGCCCCAGCTGGTTGGGGCGCTCGCCGAGCACCCGGTCGAAGATCTCCCTGCAGACCGGGACCAGGTCGGGGTGGGCGACCCAGCTGCCGTCGAAGCCGTCGCCGGCCTCGCGCTCCTTGTCCTCGCGGACCTTGGCGAGGGCCACGTCGTTGACCTGCGGGTCGCGCCGGCTGGGGATGAAGGCGGCCATCCCGCCCATCGCGAACGCGCCGCGCTTGTGGCACGTCGTGACCAGCAGCTCGGTGTAGGCCCGCATGAACGGCGCGGTCATCGTCACGGCGGCCCGGTCGGGCAGCACCATGGCCGGGTTGTCGCGGAAATACTTGATGATGCTGAACAGATAGTCCCAGCGGCCCGCGTTGAGCCCGGAGATGTGCGGGCGCAGCGCCCAGAGGATCTCCTCCATCTCGAACGCGGCGGGGATCGTCTCGATGAGCACCGTCGCGCGGATGGTGCCGACCGGGATGCCGAGCGTCTCCTGCGCATGGGTGAAGACGTCGTTCCAGAGGGCCGCCTCGTGGTGCGACTCCATCTTGGGCAGGTAGTAATAGGGGCCGCTGCCCCGGGCGATCAGCTCGGCCGCGTTGTGGAAGAAGTGCAGCCCGAAGTCGACGAGCGCCCCGACGGCCGGCTCGCCGTCGACGGGCAGGTGCCGCTCGTCGAGGTGCCACCCGCGCGGGCGCACGACGATCGTCGGATAAGGCCCCTCACCCAGCTCGTACGTCTTCTTCTCCGTCTCGAGCCGGATGGTGCGCCGGACGGCGTCGTAGAGGTTCCGCTGGCCGTCGACGACGTTCGCCCAGTGCGGGGTGTTCGCGTCCTCGAGGTCGGCGAGCCACACCTTGGCGCCCGAGTTGAGCGCGTTGATCGTCATCTTGCGCTCGGTCGGCCCGGTGATCTCGACGCGGCGGTCGGTGAGGCCGGCGGGCGCGGGCGGCACCGTCCAGTCGCCGGCCCGGATCTTCGCCGTCTCCGGCAGGAAGTCGAGGCTGCCCCCGGCGGCGAGGTGTGCGCGGCGCTCGGCCCGGCGG
>CAKUMG010001528.1 GCA_934667465.1 uncultured Actinoplanes sp.
CCTTGAGCTTCAACCCAGGGGCGGCGAGCGGTGTGCGGCCGTCATCCGTGATGGCGCTGCGCACGGCCGCGCAGTAACCCAGCACCAGCTCGGCCTTACCATCCTGGCGTCCCTCCACCGTGCGCTCGATCCGGCGCACCCCACGCACCCCCTTCTTGAGTTCCTTCTTGGCGTGCCGGTCCGCCTCGTAGACCGGGTTGGCCGCCTCCCGCAGGAAGTGAAACTGGCAGAGCTGGTGCGGCACGCCCGGCAGAGCCCGTTCCACCGCCCGCCGGATCGAGGTCTGCCCGTCGCTGACCACACCCTCCACCGGCACCCCGATTGCTTTCGCCACCTCGGCGAGCAAGGACGCCAGGTCCTCGGCCGTGCCCGACAACAGGCTGCGCGCCAACAGCACCTCGCCCGAGAGGCACTCGCGCACCACCCACAGCACCTCATGACCGACGTCTGGCTGCATGCCGTCCAGCGCCAGGATGGCCCGCCCTTGCTGGGCCAGAACCCGACGCAGCCGCCGGGTATCGCTCAGCGAGGTGGCCAGCAACTCGTCATAGCGGTCCAGCAGATTGGTCACGCTCCGCTCGGCGATCTCCACCCCGCGCCCCCGCAGGGCGGCATGGATCTCCGGCACGCTGCGGTGATCCCGGTGACGCAGCGCTCCCACCAGCGCCACCACGTCCAGGCCGAACTCATGCTGGGGGAGCGCCATCGCGCCCTCCGCCTCGGGCCGGTACGCCAGGCGATGACATGCACAGCCCTCATGCTCGCAGCGGCGGATCTTCAGCCGCAGCCGCACCGACCCAGACAGCGTCACCAGGGTCCGGCGGTTCTCGTAGCGCAATCGCATGTGGCCGCCGCAACCCGGGCAGTTTTGCCGGAGAGGAACCAGCACCCGCTCCCGCGCGGGTTCCGCCCGCGCCAACATCCTGGCCATGCGCGCCTCCAGAGCTCGTCAAAGGACCACCCAGTCAACGCGCAACGCCAGCCAACTTTGCCAGCCTAGAAAAAAATCCCTCCACGCGGCCGAGCAGGCGCGGAAGGACGTCGCCAAGGCACGCGATGACTGGCGAGCGCAGCAGCCCAAGCTGACCCCATCGAGGCTGGTATTCATCGATGAGACCTGGGTGAAGACCAACATGACCCGGCGCTACGGACGGGCCAGGCGTGGCCATCGCCTGGTGGCTGCCGTGCCGCACGGACACTGGAAGACCACGACCTTTGTCGGCGCGCTGCGCTGCGACGGCCTGACCGCCCCGATGGTCATTGACGGGGCGATCAACGGCGATCTGTTCCTCGCCTATGTCGAGCAGGTGCTGGCGCCGATGCTTGCGCAGGTGCCGGTGCGGCTGCAGGCGCAGCTGCGGCAGGTGCTGGTGCTGCTGCGGCAGGTGCTGCAGCTCGGCTATCGCGGGCCGATCAACCATTATGTCGGCATGAGCCATTATTACCGGCTCGAGGCGAATAGCGGCGGGCTGTACGCCAGCCTGGCTGGGGGTGTGCTGAACGCGCCGTGCGTGGCGTGGCACCGGCAGTTCGCCACCGAGGCAAAGGCGCTTGGCTATGGCGTGACCTGGTCGCTGTCCTACGAACTGCTTGACCAGCATTGCTGGGGTGACTGGAAACAGCGTGCGGCAGATGAGACGCCGGCGCGGACGGGGTGGGTCGCGTCGAGCCAGGTGGACGCCGTGCCGCTGGAGGAGCCGCCGAAGTTCAGGCTCTTCCCGTCGTCGAGGGTGAGC
>CAKUMG010001529.1 GCA_934667465.1 uncultured Actinoplanes sp.
CGGCCTCCCCGCCCTGCCACGCGGCCTCGTGCGGGCGGCGCGCCGCCGCGAGCAGCACGGCGGCGTCCTCGAGCGCGGCGGCCATCTCCGGCACCCGGCCGACCTCGCGGTAGTGGGCCGCGGCGGCGAGCGCCGGGGCCGGGTCGCCGGTCAGCAGTGCGGTGCAGCGTTCCGCGGCGGCGTATGCCCGGGCGGGCCTGACCTCCTTGGCGGCCTCGCCGGCACAGATCGCGGCGGCGCGCTCGGCCAGGTCGCGGCGGCCCCGGTGCAGGGCGAGCCGGACCGCGTCGGGCAGCCACTGGTGGCGCAGCATCAGCGGGGCATACTCGGGTGTCAGCAGGGGCGCGAGCAGCTCCAGGGCCTCGTCCGCGCGGTCCTGCTGCTCGGCCACCAGGGCGCGGGCGACCAGCAGGAAGTCGCAGCTCTCCCGTTCGGCGTCGGTGGCCGGGAGCACCTCGGAGGCGTCCAAGTGGCCGGTGGCGAGGGCGGCGTCGTCGCGGTGCGCGGCGATCAGGGCGGCCACGCCGTGCAGCAGCATCGAGACCGCGCCGGGCTCACGGGTGCCGAGGAACGTGATGCCGGGCGCGTCGTCGGTGACCGCGCTGATCTCGGCCAGGGCGTCGTCCCAGCGGCCCAGCCAGAAGTACTGCACCGCCGAGGCGACCTGCAGCCCGGCGGGCAACCGGTGCCGGATGGCGAACAGGGCGGCCTCGCGCAGCGTCCGTTCCGCCTCGTCCAGCCGGTCCAGGTTCTGCAGCGTGAACATGCGGTTGTCGAGCAGGTCGAAGTACATGCCGGCGAAGCCCGGGTGGTCGCGCATGATGTCCAGCGCGCGGTCGACGTATTCCAGGGCGCGCTCGTGGTCACGGCGGATCGAGTGGGTGAGCCACGTGGTCTGCAGGGCGAAGGCGGCCTCGTACGGCTGCCCGTGCGCGAGGGCCTCGTCGTGGATCCGGGCGGCGGTGCGGTCGGCGCGGTCCAGGTCGTCGAGTCCGCCCCGGCGGAAGTTGGCCAGCAGCACCCGGTGGCGCGTGCGCCAGATCTCGGGGACGACCGGGTCGGCGATCGACGCCTCGAGCACGGTGATGGCGCTCGCCTCGTCGCCGCGCCGGTAGGTCATGGCCGCGAGCAGCTGCCGCATCTCCGCACGGTCGGCCGGGTCGCCGGCCAGCTCGGCGGCCTCGCGGGCCTCGTCGATCGGCCAGCGCTCGTGCCGGAAGTCGAGCTTGACCAGCGCGATCAGCAGGGTCTCGCGCTCGGCGGGGCTCGGCAGCCCGGAGGCCAGGACCCGGCGCAGCAGGCCACCGGCGATCTCCGGGGCCCGGCGCGCCGCCTCGGCGTGGTTGGCCACCAGCCAGGACAGCACCCAGCCGTCGACCACCGGGGTCACCGCGGCGAGCTGCTCGGCTACCCGGGTCACCGGGCTGCCGCCGCGGCTGAGCACCTCGGCGGTGTGCCGGTGCAGCGCCGCGCGGGCCGGGCCGGGGATGCTCTCGTACAGGGCCTGGCGCAGGAACGGGTGGCGGAAGGCGAGCTCGTTGCCGGCGGCCACGATCACGTTGGCGGCCAGCGCCTCCTCCATGCTCGCCACCAGGTCGAACGGCGAGCGCCCGGTCACCGCCACCACGTCGTCGACAGCGAACCGGGTGCCCAGCAGCGCCGCCATCCGCAGCACCTCCTGCGCCTCCGGCGACATGAAGTCCACCGAGGCCCGGACGACGGCGAGCAGCGACC
>CAKUMG010001530.1 GCA_934667465.1 uncultured Actinoplanes sp.
CCCCCGGCACCCGCAGCAGCTCCGCCGCCGGCGGGATCCAGGCGGAGAGCGCGAACCACGCGTCCACCAGCGTGAGCGCGTCCCCGACCGCGAGCCCGCCCCCGCGCCCCCACCGCCGGGTGCGCGCCAGCCGCGCGACCGTGTCGTCGTAGGTGGTGGTGCCCTCGTCCGGGTGCGGCAGCCGGCTCCGCGCGCCCGCCGCCCGGCGCCACGAGCCGGGGAACACCGCCGCCGCGGGCAGGACCCGGGCCAGGGTGCGCGACACGACGTCGGTGAACTCGGACGGCGGCGCGCCGCGCGTGACCATGGCGGCGGCGAGCACGGCCAGCTGCCCGGTCGCGTGATCGGCGACCAGGTCGAACAGGGGCACGACGCGAGCGAGCACGGCGGTCGCCTCGGCGGCGTCCGCGTCCTCCACGGCCACCCACAGCGGGGGGATCGCGAACCGGAACTCCGCCGTGTTCCCCGCGCGGGCCGCCGCGTACAGCCCTTCGATCTCCCGCTCACCTGGCACGGCGGGCAGCGTAGGTCCTCCGGCGCCCCAATGGGTGACACATTCCGCCCGAAAAGCCGCCCGGACCCGCCTGTTCGGGTGAATAAGGCGAGCGTAGGGCCGCTGTCCACACCGGACTGGATCGGGGCGCCACGTCCGGCGTGGCGCCCCGTCCGCCTCGCGCGTGCGGTATCGAAAAGTCCGCGTCGAGAAGAAGATCAGGCGAGCGTCAGCCTCCATCCGTCGATCCAGCCGCCGTCGTTGCCCCACGAATGATCTTCGACCCGCAGCGTCCACACCCCGCCGGTCCGCTTGCCGGACAGGTCGACGATGTAGGTCCGGAACACGTCCGGCTTGTAGTGCGCATGCAGCTCCTGCAGCACGATCCGCTCACCGTCGGGCGCGATCAGATAAACCCCGAGATCCCGCTCGTACGGGTGGACGACCCGCACCTCGGCGTAACTGCCCTTCGATCCGGCACCACAGTCCGTGACCGTGATCGGGCTGTCGGCGCTCTCCCGGTCCCCGAACGGGAAGTCCGCCGTGGAGACGCCGCCGCACGCCGGAGCCGGCAGGTCGGCACCGCCCAGGTCGAGCACGACGGCGTCGAAGCTGCCCGTGCCCATGGGCCCCATGTCCCGTACCCGCAGCTTCCAGGTGCCGTCGGCGGTCTCGGACGACAGGTCGTGCGTGAACGTGTAGTCCACCCCCGCGTGGTCCTCGCCCGTGCGGTTGAGCAGCGTGTACGCCGTCCCGCTCGGGGCGATGAGATCAACTTCGAGATCGTCGACGTACGTGTGATCGATGCGCACCTCGACCGTGCTGTTCGCCGCGCCGGCGCCTGCACAGCCCGCGATCGTGACCGGCAGCTCGATCAGGTCGCCCGCGATGACCGTGTCGGTGTCGTACGCGCCGACGCAGCCGGCCGCCGCGACGACGGTGAGCGTGAACCGGACAGCCCGTGTCGCAACGTCGCCCCGGCCCGTTACCAGGATGTCGTACGTGCCGGCCGCCGTCCGCGCGCTCGTCGTGACCGTCAGCTCGGAGCCGTCGAACGTCGCCGTGGCGCCGGGCGGCAGCGCACCGTTCCAGCCGGCGTTGCGTGCGGTCCCGACGGCGCCCGCCTGGCTCACCGCGGCGTTCCAGCCGCCGGTGACCTGCTGATGCTTCACGACGGGTCGGCGGCGCGGACGGCCCAGGGTGTTCCCGTCGTCCTCGCAGTGCTGCCGGTGCTGCTCG
>CAKUMG010001531.1 GCA_934667465.1 uncultured Actinoplanes sp.
GGGAGGAGCGGGCCGATTCACACCCCGCCGCCACCCCCGGCATGCCATAGGCTGATGTCTATGGATCAGCCGGCCGGGAACCAGCGCGGCGCCGACGCACAGGCGACGCGTGGAGCGGGCGACCAGCGCGGCGACGCCGACGCGGGGCCCGGGAGCGACCCGGCAGGCCGCCGCACCGCCGCGGAGGGCTCGACCGGAGACCCACCGGCAGGGGGCAGGCCGGGCCCGGGCGGACCGGGACCCGTGCTGGAGGTGGGGTTCGACGACCGGGTACCGGCGGGGAAACTGGTGCTGTTCGCGGTGCAGCATCTGCTGACTCTGTCGGCGATCTGGGTGTTCCCGGTGCTGATCGGGGTGACGCTGGGGCTCGGCACGGACGACGTGACTCCCATGGTCCAGGCGTCGTTCCTGCTGGCCGGCGTCGTGACCGTGCTGCAGTCGAGCCGGATCGTGCGGCTGCCGATCGTGCAGGGGCCCACGGCTGCCTTCTTCGCCGCGCTGCTGACGGCGGGGGCGACCTATGGGCTCGATGTCGCGTACGGGTCGATGATCGTCGCGGGTGTGATCTTCATGCTCCTGACCCTGCCGATCGGGCGGCTGGGCGTGCTCGTGCACGTGCTGCGCTTCGCCACCGAGCCGCTCGTCTTCGGCACCATGTGCGTCATCATCGGCGCGCAGCTGGCCGTGCTGGGGCTGCCGGGGTGGTTCGGCGCCGAGGGCGAGCCGGGCTACGGCTGGGACCTGTTCTGGGTGGGCCTCGTCACGCTGCTGACCGTGCTGGCGTGCCTGCTGCTGGGCCGGGACACGCTGGTCAAGCGGGCGGCGGTGCTGATCGGCATGCTCGCCGGCTGCTGCGTGGCCGCGGCGACCGGGGTGTGGAGCGCGCCCGATCTCGCCGGGGCGGCGCTGGTGGGCGTACCGTCGATCCTGCCGTTCGGTTTCGCCGTGCAGTGGCCGATCGTGCTGCTCATGCTGCTCGCGTTCCTGGAGTCCAGCGCCGAGGCCGTCGGGATGTACACGCTCGTGTCCCGGTGGGGCGACCGGCCGCTGAGCCGCTCGACCATCAACCGCGGGCTGTTCACCGAATATGCGGGATCGGTGCTCGGCGGGCTGTTCGGCGGCATCGGCACAGCGACCTATCCGGAGAATGCGGGCATCATCCGGGTGACCCGGGTCGGCAGCCGCCGGGTCACGATGGCGGCGGGCCTGATCGCGATCGCGCTCGCGTTCCTGCCGGTCGTCAGCGCGTTCGCCGCGGGGCTGCCCGGGGCGGTGCTCGCGGCGGCGTCGACGATCCTGTTCGGCATCATCGCGATGAGCGGCGTCCAGATGATGGCGGGCGTGGTCTGGGACGACCTGAACCTGGCGGTGGCGGGCACGGCGTTCGCGCTCGCGCTGGGCGGGCAGTGGCTGCCGGAGGCGCTGACCGGCACGATGCCGGAGTGGCTGCGGGCCGTGGTCACGACGCCCATGATGTTCGGCGCGGTGCTGCTGATCGTGCTGAACGCGCTGGTCAACCACCTCCTGCGGCCGGCCCTGGCGCGCCGCGCATGAGGATCACGCTGACCCTCAACCACCAGCAGCGCGACTTCCTGCGCCTGGTCGCCGGCCGCGACGCCGAGCTCGGCACCGTCGGCGACCTGGTCCGCGCCGCCCTCGCCGACGCCCCACCCCGCCCCGCGGCCGTGCCACCTCGCCCCGCCGCCGTGCCGCATTCCGGCGGGCCACAGC
>CAKUMG010001532.1 GCA_934667465.1 uncultured Actinoplanes sp.
GTCCGGTACGCGCTGACCGCGGCGAACGACGCGCCGGAGCGCGACCCGAAGGACTGGCGCCTGGAGGGGTCGACCGACGGCAGCGCGTGGACCACGGTGGACACCCGCACCGGGCAGAACCTGGGCGCGCGGGGCACCACCACCACGTTCGACGTGGCGACGCCGGGGGAGTGGAGCCACTACCGGCTCACCGTCACCGCGAACGGCGGCGTGAACCTGATCCAGCTGGCCGACCTGCAGCTGTCCGACGGTGACGAGACGCCACTGCCGCCGGCGCCGGTGCGCAGCGCGATCGGCGGCGGCCCGAGCAACGCACCGGCCGCGAAGGCCCGCGTCGGCTTCACCGGTGTCAAGGCGCTGGAGTTCGCCGGGCGGCACGCGGTCGACGGGCGCGGCTACACCTACAACAAGGTGTACGACGTCAACCTGCGGGTGAACCGGGACACCGAGCTGTCCTACCTGGTGTTCCCGGAGTTCACCCGCGGCGACATGACGTATCCGGCCACCTACACGTCGGTGGACCTGGCGTTCACCGACGGCACGTTCCTGAGCGGGCTCAAGGCCAGGGACCAGCACGGGACCGTGGTCAGCCCGGCGGCGCAGGGCGCGGCGAAGACGCTCTCCGCGAACCAGTGGAACAAGGTCGTCACCCGGATCGGCGAGGTGGCGCGCGGTAAGACGATCGACCGGATCCTGGTCGCCTACGACAAGCCGGCTGGGCCGGCCAGCCCGTGGCGCGCCTGGTTCGACGACCTCAGCATCGCGGACACGCCGGTCGAGAAACCGTCCAAGAGCCTCGCGGGGTACGTGGAGACGCGTCGCGGGACGCACTCCAGCGGCGCGTTCTCCCGCGGTAACAACATCCCGGCGACCGCGGTGCCGCACGGCTTCAACTTCTGGACCCCGGTGACGAACGCGGGCACGGTGAGCTGGCTCTACGAGTACCACAAGGGCAACGACGCGCAGAACCGGCCGGCGCTGCAGGCGCTGGCGGCCAGTCACGAGCCGAGCCCGTGGATGGGTGACCGGCAGACGTTCCAGTTCATGCCGCAGGACGGCACCGGCGTGCCGAACGCGGACCGGGCCGGGCGGGCGCTGACGTTCCGGCACGAGAACGAGGTGGCGAAGCCGCACTACTACGGCGTCACGTTCGACAGCGGGCTGAAGGCGGAGATCGCACCGGCCGACCACGCGGCGGTGCTGCGGTTCACGTTCACCGGCGACGGCGGCAACATCGTCTTCGACAACGTGGACGCGAACTCGGGGCTGACCATCGACGCGGCGAACGGCGTGGTGACCGGCTGGTCGGACGTGCGCAGCGGGCTGTCCAACGGCGCGACGCGGATGTTCCTCTACGGCACGCTGGACGCACCGGTGACCGCGAGCGGCATGCTGCCGAACGGCAACCGGCCCTCGACCGGGTACGTGACGGTGGGCGCCAAGACCGTGAACCTGCGCCTGGCGACCTCGCTGATCAGCGTGGCACAGGCCCGGCACAACCTCGATCTCGAGGTGGCCGCGACCGACACCGTCGAATCGGTGCGGGCCCGGGCCGAGGCGGCGTGGAACGCGAAGCTGAAGACCGTGGAGGTGGAGGGTGCGAGCCGGGACCAGCTGGTCACGCTGTACTCGAACCTGTACCGGCTGTTCCTCTACCCGAACTCGGCGCACGAGAACACCGGCACGGCCGCGGCGCCGGCCTGGAAGCACGCGGTGCAGTCGTCGGTGT
>CAKUMG010001533.1 GCA_934667465.1 uncultured Actinoplanes sp.
CGACGCCGTCGCCGGCGACGGCGATCACGGCATCGGCATGCAGCGCGGGACCCGGGCGGCCGCCCAGGCCGCCACCCGACGCCGGCTCACGTTGCTGTCCGCCGAAGCCGGCCGGGCCTGCGAGCCGAACCCGCTCGCCTCTCTGATCCGCGAACGGATCCACCGTCGCGCAGCCCTCCGCCGGTACCGTCGCCGAGCGCATCGACCGTGAACGCGCCACGGGCGGTCCACCGCCACCGGCGTTTGTCGCCTCGCAAAACCGGGAAAATCACCCCGCACACGCCGCCGCCACACCGACGCCGGCCGACCGGACGGGGACAATGGCCGCCTCATGATCACTCTCTCCCTGCTCACCTCGCGCATCCGGCGCGCCGCGAAGAAGCACTTCGGCTGGCGCAGCCTGCGTGCCGGTCAGCTGGCGCCGATGCGTACCGTGATGAAGCGCCGCGACGCCCTGGTCGTCATGCCCACCGGCGGTGGCAAGTCCGCGCTCTACCAGGTGCCCGGCACGCTGCTGCCCGGCCCGACCGTGGTCATCTCCCCGCTGCTCGCGCTCCAGCAGGACCAGATCGCGGCGCTCAACGAGTACGGCACGCCGGCGCTGCGCGCGGTGCGGATCAGCTCCGCCGAGACGCCGAACCAGAAGGCGGAGGCGCTGGAGGCGATCCGCACCGGCCAGGCCCGCTTCCTGTTCACCACGCCGGAGCAGCTGGCCTCCGAGCCGATACAGGTGGAGATCCGCGCGCTGCGCCCGGCACTGGTCGCGGTGGACGAGGCGCACTGCATCTCGTCCTGGGGCCCCGACTTCCGCCCGGACTTCCTGGCGCTCGGCCACCTGATCCGCGCGATCGGCCGCCCGCCGATCCTGGCGCTGACCGCGACCGCCTCGCCGCCGGTCCGCGACGACGTCATCAGCCGGCTCGGCCTGCGCGAGGTCAAGCCGATGGTCTCCGGCCTGGACCGGTCGAACCTCTTCCTCGAGGTGGCGTACTGCCCGGACGAGAACTACCGGTGGCGGCGGCTGACCGCGCTGCTCGACGAGGACGAGGGCCTCGGCATCGTCTACGTGGCCACCCGCCGGATGGCCGAGGAGCTGGCCGAGAAGCTCACCGAGGCGGGGTACGCCGCGGCCTTCTACCACGGCGGCATGAACGGCAGCGCACGCGAGGAGCGGCACGAGGAGTTCCTCGCCGACAAGATCCAGGTCATGGTCGCGACCAGCGCGTTCGGCATGGGCATCGACAAGCCGAACATCCGCTGGGTCGCGCACGTCGCGCTCCCCGACTCGCCGGACAGCTACTTCCAGGAGATCGGCCGGGCCGGCCGGGACGGCGCGCCCGCCCGCGCGCTGCTGCTCTGGCGCGCCGAGGACGAGAACATCCAGCGCTACTTCACCGGCGGCGCGGTCGACGAGAAGGAGGTGCGCGACCTCGCGGCCATCCTCCGCACCGGCGCGCACACCAAGGCGGAGCTGCGCGAGAAGACCGGCCTCGGCACCCGCAAGCTCGGCCAGCTGCTGGCGCTGCTGGAGCAGGTCGACTCGGTCGCCACCATCGGCACCACCAAGGTGCTGGCACCGAACTACGCGCCCCCGGCCGCGAAGGCCGCCGCGCTCGCGGTCGCCGAGGCCGAACGGCAGCAGACCGTGCAACGCTCCCGGATCGACATGATGCGCGCGTTCGCCCAGACCCTCTCCTGCCGCGGCCAGATCCTGCTCGCCTACTTCG
>CAKUMG010001534.1 GCA_934667465.1 uncultured Actinoplanes sp.
CCGGGCTGCTGGCCCGCACCGAGCGGCGGCACGCCGTCGACCACGTGCGCCTCGACCGGCTCACCCCCGCGCAGACCGCGGCGTTCCTGGCGTCGGCCACCGGGGCCCCGGCGCCGATGCGCGCGGCCACCGCCCTGCACCACCGCACCGGCGGCAACCCGTTCTTCCTGGAGGAGCTGCTACGGGCGCTGCCCGGGCACGACGTGGAGGCGCTGGTCGGGCAGCCGCTGCCGTGGAGCCTCGCCGACGTGCTGCGCGGCCAGGTCGACGATCTCGACCCGGTCAGCCTTCGCGTGGTCGAGGCGGCCGGCGTGCTCGGCCACCGCATCCCGTTCGACCTGCTCGCCGACGTGACCGGCACGGGCGAGACGGAACTGATCGGCGTGCTGCGCGACCTCGTCGGCAGGGGCGTCCTCGTGGAGTCCGGCGAGGACGAGTTCGTGTTCCGGCACGCGCTGGTGCGCGAGGCCATCGCCGGGCGGATGCTCGGCCGGCAGCGCCGCCGGCTGCACGAGGCCGCGCTCGACTCGCTGCTGCGGGGCAACTCCGCCGACCCGGCGATGGTGGCGCACCACGCCCGCGCCGCGGGCCGCTACGACGACATGGTGGCCGCCGCCCGCCGCGGCACCGAGCTCTATCTCTCCATCGGCTCGGCCTACCAGGCTTTGCAGCTGGCCGAGACCGGCCTCGACGAGGTCCCCGACGACCCGGAGCTGCTGCTCGGCGCGGCCAGGGCGGCGTGGCTGGCCGGGCTGCTGGACGACGCCCTGCGGCACGGCCGGCGCGCCCGCGACCTCGCGGCCACCACGACCGGCCGGGCCGAGGCGCTCTATCTGCTGGTCCGGATCGCCTGGGAGTCCCGCGAGCCCGCCGAGATGGGCGCCCTGACGGCCGGCATCGAGACGCTGATCGCGCAGCTGCCGCCCGGCGCCGACCAGGCGCGCGCGATGACCGCGATCGCCCAGTCGGCCTACCTGCGCGACGACCTCGACGCCGCCCTGGTGTGGTCCGAGCGCGCGCTGGCGCTGGCCGAGGAGTTCGACCTGCCGGCGATCCGGCTGGCCGCCCTGGTGGAGAAGGGCTCGACGCTCGCCGAGCGTCCGCGGACCGCCGCCGAGGGCTGGGAGATCCTGGCCGGCCTGGTCGACGAGGCGGAGCGGGCGGGCGAGTGGGTGCTGGCCGCCCGGGCGCTCGACATCCTCGTGCAGGGGACGCCGCCGACCTCGCCGGCCGAGCTCTCCGAGGCCCTCGAGCGGATGCGCGCCGACGCCGAGCGGGCCGGCTTCGAGTCCCTGGCGGAGGCGACCTGGTTCCAGAACCGGGCCCGGCTCGCGGTCCGCGCCGGCGACCTGCGCGCGGCGATCGCGGCCCTGGAGGAAGGTTGCGAGCAGGACCGCGGCTACCTGCGCCGGGGCCGCTGGGCCGGCTACCACACGGTGTTCCTCGCCGGGCTGTCGCTGGAGTCCGGCGACCTGGACCGCGTCGAGCGGCTCCTCGCCGACCTCACCGGGCAGCCCACCACCGCACCGGCCACGATCGCGGGCCTCGCGTTCCACCTCGCCTGCCGCCGCGGCGACCTCCCGCGCGCCGAGGCGGCCCTCGACGACCTGTTCGCGGCGCTGCCGCAGCAGACGTGGCGCAGCGGCTCCCAAGCGCACGACCTGATCTCCGCGGCGATCGAGCTCGGGCTGCCCGCGGACCGCCTCGACCGGATGGCGCCCGCCC